>CAXTJW010000077.1:0-12478 GCA_964244305.1 uncultured Acetobacteraceae bacterium | reverse complement strand
TGCGACTGAAAATTGCAGTGTCGGCGGTTCGACTCCGTCCCTGGGCACCATTTCCTTTTTCTTAATTTGTGGGTGTCATATTGGTCCGTAGGTCACTGCTGGCCGCCGTCGTCACGCTTGCGCCGACGGCGAACGTTGACGCAGCCGCATAGACGGTCCGCCGGGTGCGCGGAACGGTCGAGCGGCTTGCCGGCACCACGTTGTCGGCCGCGACACCCGACGCCGGCCGGCACGGGTTTACTCCGCCGATGCAGCCGTGCGGATCTCCGCCAAGCCGCGCCGGGCGGTGCCGTCCGGCGCGAAGTTCGCCGGGTCGAGCCAGGCCAGCAAGGCGTCGCGCCGGGCCGGCCATTCGTCGCCCACGATGCTGAAATACGCAGTGTCGCGCAACCGACCGCGCATGACGTAGTTCGCCCGCAGCGTGCCCTCATAGGTGAAGCCCAGCCGCTCCGCCGCGCGGCGCGAGGGCGCGTTCAGCGCGTTGCACTTCCAAACCAGCCGGCGGTAGCCAAGGTCGTCCGCGGCGAGGCGCAGCAGCAGGAACATCGCCTCGGTCGATGCCCGGGTGCGCTGCATCCGCGGCGCGAACCATATGTGGCCGAGCTCGATCGAAGCGTGGGCCGGCAGGATGTCCATGAGCGTGAGCCAACCCGACACGGCACCGGTCGAGACCGGCCGCACCGCCCAGGCCATGGGGTCATGCGTACTGGCGAAGCCAGCGACGAAAACGGCCATCGCCTCTGCAGTTGGGAAGGGGCCGTAGCTCATGTAATCCCACGAACTGTCGGCCGCCGGGTTCTGCGTCGCTGCTTGCCATAGCTCGTCCGCGTGACGGCGATGCAGCGGCTCGAGCACGACATGCTGGCCGCGCAGCGCGACACGGGCCGGCAGCGGGCGGGGCGTCGGGTCGACGGGCGGTCCAAGCGGGCGATCGGTCATGGCACGCACCCTGCCACAGGTCCTCGGCTCGGCGCACGGGTGATTTCAAGATGCCGAGCCCATGGCCGAAGCGCCCCTTGAAGGCGAGCGCCGGGCGTGTTCATGGTTTGGTAACGCCGCATGCGGTAAAGAATAGGACGGGGGGAACAGCTCTTGAGCGAGACCGCATCGACCAGCGCCTATGCCGCCGCCTACGCGAGTTGCCAGGCCGACCCCGATGCTTGGTGGGCCAAGGCGGCCGAAGGCATCGACTGGACCCGGCGCTGGGACCGGGTGTTCGACCCCTCCCTCGGCGTGTTCGGCCAATGGTTCGCCGGCGCCAAGCTGAACGTGGCGCAGAACTGCCTGGATCGTCACGTGGCCGCGGGCCGCGGCGCGCAGGCCGCGCTGATCTGGGACAGCCCGCTGGCCGGCGAGCAGCGGTCGTTCACTTACAGCGAGTTGCTCGACCGCGTTGCCCGGATGGCCGGGGCGCTTGCGGCATTGGGCGTCACAGTCGGCGACCGGGTCGTGATCTATATGCCGATGGTGCCCGAGGCGGTGATCGCGATGCTCGCCTGCGCGCGGCTCGGCGCGGTGCATTCCGTCGTGTTTGGCGGTTTCGCGGCGGCCGAGCTGGCAAAGAGGATCGAGGACGCCGAACCGCGGGCCGTCATCTCCGCGTCTTGCGGGTTGGAGCCGGGCCGCATCGTCGCCTACAAGCCGTTGCTGGACGCCGCCATCGCCTTCAGCACGTATAAGCCCGGCGCCTGCCTGATCCTGCAGCGCCCCATGCTGGCCGCCGCGATGACGCCGGGCCGCGACCATGATTTCGCAGCCGCCGAGGCAGCCGCCGCCCCGCACTCGCCGGTCCCGGTGCTCGCGACCGACCCGCTTTACATCCTTTATACCTCCGGCACGACCGGCAAGCCGAAGGGCGTGGTCCGCGACGCCGGCGGCTATGCCGTGGCACTGCAGGCGTCGATGCACATGATCTATGGCGCGCAGCCGGGCGACGTCTATTGGTGCGCGAGCGACGTCGGCTGGGTGGTCGGCCATAGTTATATCGTGTATGCGCCGTTGCTCGCCGGCTGCACCACGGTTTTATACGAGGGCAAGCCGGTCGGAACCCCGGACCCCGGCGCATTTTGGCGCGTCATCGCACAGCACGGCGTCCGCGTGCTGTTCACCGCGCCCACGGCCGTTCGCGCCATCCGGCAGCAGGACCCGGACGGGCTGCATATGGCCGAGCATGACCTCAGCCGCTTCGACGCGTTGTTCCTGGCCGGCGAGCGCTGCGATCCGCCGACCGGCATTTGGATTGCGGAGAAGCTCGGCCGGCCCGTCGTGGACCATTGGTGGCAGACCGAAACCGGCTGGCCGATCACGGCGGGGTTCCGCGGCTATGGCCTTTTTCCGTTCAAGCCCGGCGCCGGCGGCCGCGCCTGCCCCGGCTACGACGTGCATGCGCTGGACGACGGCGGCGCTGTCCTGCCGCGGGGCGAGGTCGGCAACCTTGCCATCCGGATGCCGCTGCCGCCGGGCTGCGCGCCGACGCTGTGGCGCAATGCAGAGGGTTTTCGCAAGGCCTACTTGCTTGACTATCCCGGCTGGTATCGCACCGGCGACGCCGGGCAGGTCGACGTGGACGGCGACGTGTGGGTCATGGGCCGCACCGACGACATCATCAACGTCGCCGGCCACCGGCTGAGCACCGGCGCGATGGAGGAGGTGCTGGCCAGCCATCCGGACGTCGCGGAATGCGCGGTGGTCGGCGCAGCGGACGCGTTGAAGGGGCAGGTCCCGCTCGGCCTGGTCGTGCTGAAGGCCGGGGCGGGCCGCGACCATGCGGAGGTTGCGCGCGAGCTGGTGGCGCTCGTTCGCGAGCGGATCGGACCGGTTGCGGCATTCAAGGACGCCCGTGTGGTGGCGCGCCTGCCCAAAACCCGGTCCGGCAAGATCCTGCGCAACAGCATCCGCAAGCTGGCCGATGGGGACGACGCCCCTGCCCCGCCGACCATCGACGATCCTGCCATCCTGGACGAGATACGCGCCGTGCTCGTCAGATGAACTTCAGCAACAGGATGCCGCCGACGATGCCCACCGCGGTCAGGCTGGTCACGAGCGTCAGCCGCCGCTCGATGAAGGCGCGGACGGGCTCGCCGAAATAGCGGATCAGCGTGGCCACCAGGAAGAATCGCACGCCACGGGTGAGTGCGCTGGCGGCGACGAACACGCCGAAATTGAAGTGGGCGAGGCCGGAGGTGATTGTGACGATCTTGTAGGGGATCGGGGTCAGGCCCTTGATCAGGATGACCCACAGCCCGTACTGGTTGAACTTGTCGACGAAGCTGTCCGCGGCTGCCTCGTAGTGATACAGGCGTATCAGCGGCCCGGCGACCTGGTCATAGAGCGCGTAGCCGATCAGGTAGCCCAGCATGCCGCCGACGACGCTGGCAACGGTGCAGATCAGGGCGAAGCGGTAGGCCCGATCCGGCCGGGCAAGCGCCATCGGCACCAGCAGCGCGTCGGGCGGCACCGGAAAGAAGCTGCTCTCGGCAAAGCTGATCAGCGCGAGCCACACCGGCGCACGACGGTCGGCGGACAAGGCGAGCACGCGGTCGTAGAAGCGGCGGAGCATGATGGTTTCCAAAGGCCTGGGCGTGCCATGCCACGCTGCGAGGCCCGCAGCAATCATCACGAGCTGGCGCTTCCGTAGTGCGTGCGCTGCGGGTAAGCTTCGGCAAAATCTTGTGCATGGGATTCCGCTGATGCGCCGCTTTGCCGTTCCGCTTGCCTGTCTACTGTCGTTCGCCATGCCATCCGCGACTCCGGCGGTCGCGCAGGGCGCCAACCTGCCGCCGCACGCCTGGCTGTTCGGCACCTGGAGCGGCGGCATCTTTCCGGTGCCGAGCGGAATGTCGGACCAAGCCTGCCTGTCGCAGCCTGTTGTCATCTTCACTCGGGATCTCGTGCTCCGGGCGACCATCACCGACCAGGCGCTAACGCAACGCGAGGTCGAGACGGCACGGACCTCGTCGCAGGGCGCTGAGTTCCGCTTCGCGGCCGCGGCCGGGACGTCCAGCCTGTTCGGGACCGATTCCAGCCCCGCCATCGGTTTCGGCTGCGAGTCGCCCGATGAGCTTCATGTGCAGCGGCGGGGCGACAACGAGATTGCCTTTCCCGGATGCGCCGATTTCCCCAACCCGCTCGTGCGCTGCCACATGCGCTGATCGGGCGCGGGGCGCGGGGCGTGGGGCGCGGGGCGCTTGGCCATGCCGGGCCGATCGCCTCGCCGCCAGCATTGTTTACGGTATGTTCATCAGTCTCACGTAAAGTCGTCCTATTCTCTAGGGACCGCTTTGCATGGATCTTCCCGCACCAGCCGCCTTGCACCAGTCCGCCACCTTCGAGGAGCGGGGCTTCAGCGTGCCGTTCACGACGCCGGCGCTCGCCAGCGCGAGGGTGCGGCGTGACGAGCGGCATGGCCTGGTTCTGATCGTGTCGAATCCGGCGGGCGGGCGCAGCGTCTATGTGCTGCCATGGTCCGGCGCACACGATATGTGCCAGCCGACGCTGCACGACACTATGCTGTACGGTCATATCTCGGCGTGCGGCGGCAAGCCGATCAGCCCCGGCACGGTGCGCGCAGCCGCACGGCAGGTCGCAATCGATGGCGCCGCGGGCCGCCCTGCCTATTCGGCGGCGGTGAAAGCCATGCGAGCCGACTTCGAGGCTCGCCGGGCCACCAACCAATTCCTGCTCGATGCCTTGGCAGCGCAAACAGTGGTGCAAGCCGATGCGACTGAGATCGCCGCCCTGGCTGATATGGCTTATGAGATCGGCATTGGCCCAGATGCGGAGCGGTCCAGCATCGCGTTGCGCCTCGCCCAGCTCAAGACCCTGCACAAGGAGCTTTCCACCTTGTTGCAAATGGGCTCGGACGAAACGGGATACGTTGCGATCACGTGCGGCACGGCGGCGCTCGCCATACGGTGCGCCGAAAAGGTCCTGACGACGGCGCGCGCCCGGTTCGAGGATATCGGCAGCCTGCTCGCCGGCTTTCGCTCGCGCGGTGCGGACCTTGCCAGCGTGATCGGCCGCCCGGCTTGGGTGCTTGACGGCTGGGAGTTGCCGGGGCTGCTCTGGAGCGCCGCATCAGGCGTTGCAGCCCAACGCGTAGCGCTGGTCGAGATCGGCCAAGCTCTGGCGATGTTGCCAAAAGAGGCGGAGCAGTGGCTCGACGTGCCAGTCGATCTCGAACTAAGCCAGGGCGTCCGCCGCACCGTAAGCGTCAATCAAGATTGGCGCACCGGGTTCAGCACGCTCGATGTCGTTGCAAGAAATGAACAATTTCGCGCCATGGCCGCCTAGCATGAGCCAATTGGCGCACTTTCAGACGGCTCCAGTGACCGAGGTGCAACGCAAGCTGCACGGGGCGGCGGACGAGCAGCTTGCCCAGGTCCTGGCCTTGGTGGACGCGATGCCGGCGCGAGGTGCCGCCGATGCGCTGATTGCGCCGTTGCGTGGCCGGCTGGCGTCGATCGCCCCGGCGCGTCCGCTGTCGATCACCCGGCTGCTGTTCCGTCCGCTTGATCCCGTCATTATTTCCGGCCCGCGATGGAGTCCCGGTATACCGGCGGTGCCGCGGACCGTGCTCGGCAGCATCGGCAATGCCGCGGTTGTGCGTCTGGGTCCGGCATTGAAGCCAATCCAAGCGATGATCGCCGGGCGTAAAGGCAAGGACCAGGCCGTGATCGACCGGGCCGGGACCGCCCTATGGCCAGAGGCCGCGGCCGTGGTGGCAGCTCTGCCGATACCCGCGGATTGGGGGTCCGCCACTGGGCTGCCCCAAAGCTACTATGCCGAAATCCGGGCCAATATCGCTGCGGTGCTGCGCCAAGCCGTCACGCTGAGCGAATGGACGCAGCGCGCCGGGGCCGCCGATCCGGCGCCGGTCATCAAGGCAATTCTGGCCAGCACGCAGGCCGCCGATCCGGCGGGGCTCGGCGTTGTCCTGGCCGTGCTGCTGGCAGACGGGAGCTTGGCGGCGTCGGCGTTGCTTGCCGCGCTCAAGCTGCCGGGTCAACAGGTCGATCTTGCGGTCGAACAGACTTTGGAACGGGCGCAGCATGCACTGTCGGCAATCCTGCCATCGGTCGGACTTGCCGCCGCAACGATCCATATCACGCATGTGGCGGCGTTGCTCGAAGCGGTCGAGGGACCCGGTGCACGCCCGGCGCTCCGCTTTCAGGCGCAGCGCACCCGGGACTTGGCCGATGCGGCCTGCCAGGCCCGGATGCTACAAGCAATGAACCAGGAGTTCCTGCCCAAGCTCGCCGCAGCCGATGAGGCCCTGGACGACGCTGCGTTAACCGGGCTTGAAAACGTGGCGCGCGGCTTGCGGCGGTTGTCGCTGATTGGCCGCCGGATTGGCGCCGGCGCGGTTTACGACAAGTTGTTGGGCAAGACCGCTGCTAATGCCTGCGCGTCTGCCAGCAGCACGCTCACCCGCATGGAGCGGCTGCGCGTGGCCGAACTGCTCGTCGGCGCCGATGCAGCTTTGAGGCTGTCGCCGGCTTAGGCTGGTTTGACCAGGGCCATGCCCACCCGGTGGCTCACCCAAGGGCGACAAGGAAAACTAACCTATCACGCATAAAGCGACGCGACGCGCCGTGTTGGGCGTGGCTCTCGCATTGCCGGCGGTGCGGTCCGCACGGGTCGAGGTGAGCGAACTGATCGTCTCGAAGCAGCTCGGCACGCTCTATCTCCAGCAGGATGCGATGGAGAGGGCGGCGGTCCGGGCACGCTGCTTTTGTGTGATCGGACGCGCGGCATATTGCAGATGTTGGACGGAGGGAGATCGCGTGCCATTTTTCCCCAATCCCAATCCAGGATCGCGAACTGACGTTGCGGAGGCGTGCATGAGGTGGCGAACAACGACACGATCCAGGGCGTAGGGCGGTCGACGCCAAACACCATCTATGCCGCAGCGGCGTTCCAGGAGGCGACGGACCGGATCAACCAGCACCAGCGCGACGCGGCAGAGCCATAGCTTCGGTCGAACGGTGACAAGCATAACCCTGCTCGCAGTGTTGGCGACGACGTCGGCGCCCGGCAACCGTTTCACCATACGCCCGGCGGGGGTGCAGCGGGGGCGGACTTCCTGGCCTACACCGGCGGGCTGAGGCGCCGGTCCGACAGCCTGGCCAACCTGTTCTTCCCCGAAGCGGCCCAGGCCGGCGGAAGCTGACCCAGCCAGGCGCTCAGGCCGGCCGCTCAGGCGACCTGCACCGCCTGCAATGCGGTCTCAAGCTCGGCGAAGCTCGGCATGTGCTGGTTCGGCGCCATCTTGCGCCCGGTCTCGACGCTGATCTGCGGGGCGTTGCCATGCAGATGCGCCACCAGCACGGCGCGGATGACCTCGAAATACTTGCTCTCCTCCTCGACGACGCCCTTCAACCTGGCGGCAAACGGTCCAGCCATGCCATAGGCCAGCAGCACGCCGAGGAACGTCCCCACCAGCGCACCGCCGATCATGGCGCCCAGCACGGCCGGCGGCTCATTGATGTGCGACATCGTCTTGATCACGCCCAGCACCGCCGCGACGATGCCAAGCGCCGGCAAGGCGTCGGCCATGCTCTGCAAGGCGTGGGAGCCGTGCAGCTCCTCATGCAAGGTCTTCTTGAGCTCACGGCCCATCAGATCCTCGATCTGGTGCGGGTCGTCGGCGTTCATGCCCATCATGCGCATGTAGTCGCAAATCATCGCGGTCGCGTGATGGTTCGCCAGGATACGGGGAAATTTCTGGAATGCGGTGCTGGCGCCGGGGTTCTCGATATGCGGCTCCAACGCCATGGCGCCCTTGGTGCTGGCGAGCCGGGCAAAGAAGAACAGCAGGCTCAGCAGTTCGATATAGTGCGGCTTGGTGAATTTCGCTCCGCCCATGATTTTCTTGAACCCGGCGAGGGTGTGTTTCACGTCGTGCATGCTGTTCGACATGACGAAGGTGCCGATCGCAGCGCCCAGGATCGTCAACAACTCGAACGGCATCGCCTCAATGAGCGGCTCGAGGCTGCCGCCTGACATCATATAGCTGCCGAACACGCAGGCGAGCAGGAACCCAAGGCCTCCAATCGTCAGCATGACCGGTCAGCGCCCCGGAGCCGCGGGCTGGTCACGCAGGACCAGGATGGCGATGCGCCGGTTTGCCGCCGCCAACGGATCGGCCGGGAGCAGCGGGTCGCGGTCGGCATGGCCGGCCACGCTGCGGAACCGTGCCTCCGGCACACCTGCATCCGTCAGCAAGCGGCGGGTGGCGTTGGCCCGCTCGGCCGAAAGCTCCCAATTGCTGCGGTCGCCGCCTCGATACGGCGCAGCGTCGGTATGGCCATCGATGGCGATCGACTCCGTGAGGCGCAGCAGCACCGGCGCCACCTTGGACAACAGCGCCCGTGCACGTTCGTTCAGCGCGGACGCGCCGAAGGCGAACATCGGCTGGCGCTCCTCGTCCATGATCTGGATGCGCAACCCCTCGGGGGTAAGGTCAATCGCGAGCTGGTTCGCCAGGCTCGCGAGCGCCGGGTCGGACCGGACCGCCTCGCGGATTTGCTCTGCCGCATGTTCGAAGGCGGCGTGCTCACGCTGCTCGCGTGCGGCCTGCGCGATAGCCTCCTTGGACACGGGCGGCGGCACGGGCCGATTGGCCACTGGTTGGTCCACCAATGGCCGCACGACGTCGGGCGGGACGGCCAGAAGCGTTGCTGCCGAAGCGGTGGTGGCCGACGCGATGCCGCCATTCTCGGCCATCGTCAGCAAGGATGGCCCGTTCATCTGCTGCCGCGTCGGCGTCGCCGGAACGTCGCCGTCGGCGTCGTCCGCCTGGATGTTGGGATGCGTCGGGCCGGTCACGAGCTGAACCGCGCCGCGGTCGGATGCCAGCGAGCCGTCAACGTTCGGCGTCGTCCCGCCGAAAGGCGCGCCAAAGCCCGAGTTGGTGCGCGACATGAGGTTGTTGGGGCTGAAATAGTCGGCGAGGCCGCGCTTTTGCTCCTCGGTCGTCGCGTTCAGCAGCCACATTAATAGGAAGAATGCCATCATCGCGGTGACGAAGTCGGCATAGGCCACCTTCCACGCGCCGCCGTGATGCCCGCCTGCGACCACCTCTTCCTTGCGGATGATGATAGTCGGCTTGGCGTTTTTTGTCATGCCACTCATGCCCAAACCTCGTTCGTTCGGATGCAGAATGCCGGTAAAAGCTTAAGGCCTCGCTAAGATGGCTTCGATTGAATAGCCCCGCTTGAGTAGCAGCGGCGACGACGAACGCGTGCGGCCCGAGGCGGCTCAGGCTGCCAGCGCGCGCGCAAACACCCCCGGGTCGACGTTGCCGCCGCTCAACACGATGCCCACCGTGCGGCCTCGCGCGTCAAAACGCCCGGCAAGCAACGCCGCCAGGCAAACCGCCCCACCGGGCTCGACCACCAGCTTCAAATGAGCGAACGCGAACGCGATCGCCGCCAGCACCTCGGCATCCGTGACCGCCACGCCGCCCGCCAGCCGCGACCGGTTCACCGCGAACGTGAGCTCTCCCGGCATGTTGGCGAGCAACGCGTCGCAGAGCTGCGAGCCGCCGGGCGGGTTCGCCTCCCGCTTGCCGCTGCGGAGCGAGCGCAACGTATCGTCCGATCCCTCGGGCTCGACCGCGATGATCTCGGCGCTGGGCTGCATTCCCTCGGCCGCCAGCGCGCACCCGGCGATCAAGCCCCCGCCGCCCGTGCAGACCAGCAACGCGTCGAGCGGCATACCGGCGTCCGCAAACAGCTCCAACGCCAGGGTTCCCTGCCCGGCGATGACATGGGGATGGTCGAACGGCAGGATGAGCGAGGCGCCGGTACGGGCGGCATAGGCCCGGGTCAAGGCCTCCCGATCGTCCGAAACCCGGTCATAGTGCACGATTTCCGCGCCCCAGCGCCGGGTGCTGTCGACCTTGATCCGGGGCGCATCCTTCGGCATGAAAATCGTGGCCGACGCGCCGACCGCCTGTGCCGCGCAGGCGAGGGCCTGACCATGATTGCCGGATGAAGGCGCGACCACCCCGGCCCGCCGCTCGGCTTCCGACAGCTGCAGCACGGCATTGGTCGCGCCGCGCAACTTGAAGCTGCCGGTCTTCTGCAGGCTTTCGGCCTTCACCAGCACCGTCCCGCCGGTCATTTGGTCCAGCAGCGGATTGCGCAGCGTCGGGGTCCGCACGACCCGCCCGGCGATGCGCGAGGCGGCCGCCGCTACGTCGTCATAGGTCGGGAGCTGCATCGTCGCCTCCTGCATGCGGCAGAAGCGCCGCATCGGCGCCGGGACGCCGCACGACACGGTAGACGCGGAAACGCTCGGCTTCCACCCCACCAGGCACTCCGCCGCGGGTGCGGACGAGTTGACCGACCTGCTCCGCCGTCGCCCAGTAATCGGGGTTCGGCGGCTCGGACCGGCGCTGGCTCTCGACGATCAGGCCGGGCATGAGGCCAGGACCAGCGCTGTCGGCGTGCGGCAGGCGGAACAGCGCCCAGCGGTCCTCCGCCCCCAGCACCGGCACGCCGGGCGGCGCGCGCCAGGCCAGCAGGCTCGCGATCTCGTATGCCTCGGACCCAACCCAATCCACGCCCTGCTCGCGCCGCATCGCCTCCAGGTCGCGCGAAACCCCGTCCCAGCCGCCGAGGCGGATCAGCGTCGGGTCCAGCCGCCGCGGCAATGGAAACAGCGCCGTCGCGCCCTGCACATAGACCACCGCCGTGATGGCCAGGCCGAGAGCGACCGCGGGCCGCCACAGTCGCCACCCCAGGGCAGCGGCGCAGATCGCGGCGGAGGGATAGACAAGCGCCGGCCAATTCGCCTGCACCCGGTCGCCGACCGCGTGCTCGATGAACACCAGCAAGCCCGGCGCCGTCATCGCCGCCAGCAGCGACCAGGCCGGGTCACGCGCGGCAAAACGGCGCATGGCGACCCAGATGCCGGCCGCCATCAGCGCAAACACGAGCGGCGTCGCAAGCCCGGCCTGCCCGCCGAAAAGCTCCAGCAGATGCTTCAACGCGGCGTCGGCATGCCATTCGCCATTGCGGCCACCCTGCCGGATGAAGCTGATCCAGGAATGCTCGGCGTTCCACGCGATCACCGGCGCGAACGCCGCCGCCGCCACGGCGCCGCCCAGCCACAGCCAAGGGCTGCGGAACCAACGGCGCAAGCCCGGCACCCACGCCAGCCACAGCACGATGCCGACCCCGAGGAAACCGCCAGTATACTTGCTGGCCACCGCGCAACCGGAGGCAAGGCCCACCATCAGCCACCAACGTCCATCGCCGGTCCGCAGCAGCCGCGCCAACGCCCATAACGCTGCGGTCCAGAACAGCAGCAGCGGCGTGTCCGGCGTCATCGTCACCGCGCCGACCCCGACAAGCAGCGTGCCGTTCAGCAAAGCGACCGCCGGGACGCCCAGGCGGCGGCCCGGGAACAGATCCTCCGTTGCGCGCGCCAGCAGCACGGAGCCGACCGCGGCCGAAAGCGGTCCCAGCAGCCGCACCCCCAGCGCGTGCTGACCGGCCAGGTGCGTCCCCGCCCAAATCCACAGCGCCACCATCGGCGGATGGTCGAGGTAGCCCGGCGCCAAGGCGTGCGACCAAACCCAGTAATACGCCTCGTCACCGGACAGCGGGGTAGCGGCGGCCACAGTCAGCCGCAACAGGGTGAGAGCGAACAGGGCAAGGATCATGCCCGTCGGATGCACGGCTCGCAGGAATGCGTCAAACGATCCATTGCAATGATGCTGGGAAGGCTGGCCATTGCGGGTCTATCCACCCGCGTCCGCACCCTGGAGCATGACTCATGTTCTCATTCATCGGCAGCATCATCATCGGCGGCCTCGCCGGCCTGTTGGCCAAGTTCATCATGCCGGGCCGTGATCCCGGCGGTTTCATCATCACCATCCTGCTCGGCATCGCCGGCGCGGTGGTGGCGACGTTCCTCGGCCAGTCGCTTGGCTGGTATCGGGAGGGGCAGTCGGCCGGGTTCATCGGCGCGGTGGTCGGCGCGGTCATCATCCTCGCGGTCTACCGCCTGATCGCAGGCCGCAGGGTCAATTGATCGGATAACCCACGCGCTTAGAGCGGCACGCCCGCCAGGCTGCGGCTGGTGCGGATCGTCTGCAGCGTCTGCACGCGGCTGACCGAGGCCGCACCCGTCAGCCGCCGGGTCAGGGCGTTCTCATGCGCCGTATCGCGTGCGACCAGGCGCAGCAGAAAGTCGCCGCCGCCGCGGATCATGTGGCATTCCCGGACCTCGGGCCACTCCGCGACCTCGGCCTCGAACGCCGACAGCACCGTCTCTTTTTGGCTATCGAGCCCGATCAGCGCGAAGAACACGATCTCCCAGCCCAGCCGCGCGGGATCGGTGTCGGCATGGTAACCGCGGATGATCCCGGCCTCCTCGAGCCGGCGCACCCGGCGCAAACAGGGCGGCGCCGTGATGTCGGCGCGCCGAGCCAGCTCGACATTGGTCATGCGTCCATCGATCTGCA
>CAXTJW010000076.1:8795-12610 GCA_964244305.1 uncultured Acetobacteraceae bacterium | reverse complement strand
TGCGCCATGCCTGGGCGAACTACCGCGACGAGAGCTTCGTGCTGCAGTTCCTGTCGCCCAAGGTGATCCGCGACTTCCGCATGTTCCGCCTGATGGACGATACGTCCGAGCCGACCTTGCTGGTGGACGCGATCCACGACGACGAGGGCTACCGCGACATCCGCCGCACCCTGGCGCGGTCCTACGATCCCGGCCTGAGCGACGCGGATGTGCAGGTCGTCGACGTAGACCTCACGGGGGACCGCCGGTTGATGCTCGAACATCGCACCCGGCCCGGGCAGTTGCTGGCGAAAAAAGATGCAGAGGCGACCTTGCGGCAGTTGGCACTGCTGTGGGGCTATGAGGTGCGGCTGCAGGAGGTCGACTCGACGAGCGACGCCGTGCTGGCGACCCACACGGCCGTGCCGGTACGCTGACGGTCGCCGGAATGCGGCGCGGAGTTCTGCCATGAGTTTATCGCTCAAGCTTGCTGCATTGGGCGAGGCCGGGACGCCGATCCGCGTCGGCGTGATCGGCGCCGGCAAGTTCGGCTCGATGTTCCTGTCGCAGGCGCCGCGCACCGCCGGCCTGCACGTCATGGGGATCGCCGACCTCGATGTGCAGCGCGCGCGCGACGCGGTCGAGCGGGTTGGCTGGCCGGCCGAACGCATCGCCGCGACCTCGTTCGCCCAGGCGCGGCGCGACGGCACGACCTGCATCGTCGACGACGCCGAGGCGCTGATCGCCGCCGACGGCATCGACGTGATCATCGAGGCCACCGGCAACCCGGCCGCGGGCATCCGCCACGCACTGCTGTGCTTCGAGCACGGGCGTCATGTGGTCATGGTGAACGTCGAGGCCGATGCGCTGGCCGGCCCGCTGTTGGCGCAACGGGCGGCGGCGGCTGGCGTGCTGTATTCCTTTGCCTATGGCGACCAGCCCGCGCTGATTGCCGAGCTGGTCGATTGGGCGCGTACGGCCGGGTTCGAGGTCGTCTGCGCCGGTAAGGGCACCAAATACCTGCCCATCTATCACGCCTCGACCCCCGAGACCGTTTGGGGCCACTACGGCTTCAGCGAGGAGCAAGTCGCGGGCGGCGACTTCAACGCCAAGATGTTCAATTCCTTCCTGGACGGCACCAAATCGGCGCTGGAGATGGCCGTGGTGGCGAACGCCGCCGGGCTGGAGCCTGCGGCCGGCGGCCTCGAGTTCCCGGCCTGCGGCGTCGATGACCTGCCCAACATCCTGCGCCCGCGCGCAGACGGCGGCGTATTGCCGCACAAGGGCGCGGTCGAGGTGGTGTCGTCGTTGGAGCGCGACGGCCGCCCGGTGTTCCGCGACCTGCGCTGGGGTGTGTATGTGGTCTTCGAGGCGCCGTCCGACTACGTGCGCCGGTGCTTCGCCGAGTACGGGCTGCGGACCGACACGACCGGGCGCTTCTCGGCGATGTATAAGCCATACCACCTGATCGGCCTCGAACTCGGCGTTTCGGTCGCGAGCGTCATGCTGCGCGGCGAGGCGACCGGGGCCACGCGCGGGTTCCGCGGCGACGTCGTCGCGACCGCCAAGCGCGACCTGCGGCCCGGCGAGCGCCTCGACGGCGAGGGCGGCGCCATGGTGTATGGCAAGCTGAAGCCGGCGCGGGCATCGCTCGCGGCTGGATGCATGCCGATCGGCCTGGCCCACAACGTCGTGCTGAGCCGCTTCGTCGCCGCCGGCGCGGCCGTGCGCTGGCAAGATGTCGATTTCGACGAGGCGAACCCAGCGGTGCGTTTCCGCCGCGAGATGGAACGCGCGTTCGGCGGCGACTCCGTCTAGCGCGGCGTGTGCAGGTCGGCGCTGCCGATCCGCTGAACGCCGGCGTCGTGCATCGCCTGCCACGCCCGGCTCAGCGAGCTCTGGGCATCGATGGCGCGGCATGCATCCTCGACGACATAGACCTCGAACCCGGCGGCGCGGCCGTCCTGGGCGCTCCATGCCACGCAGAAGTCGGTCGCGAGCCCGGTCAAAAACAGCCGGCGCAATCCACGTTCGCGCAGATACCCGGCAAGGCCCGTGGGCGTCCGGCGATCGGCCTCGGTAAACGCGGAGTAGCTGTCCACCGCGCGGCGGAACCCTTTGCGTATAATCAGCTCCGCCTGCGGCAACTCCAGCCCTGGCGCAAACACAGCGCCGCCGGTGCCCTGGACGCAATGGGTTGGCCAGAGCACCTGAGAGCCATACGGCAACTCGATCGTCTCGAACGCCGCGCGGCCCGGATGGTGAGCGGCAAAGGAGACGTGATCGACCGGATGCCAGTCCTGGGTGAGCAGCACGTGGCCGAACCGGGTGCCGAGCCGGTTGATGACGGGCACGACGGCGTCGCCATCCGGCACGGCGAGGGTGCCGCCGAGCAGGAAGTCCCGCTGCACGTCGATTGCGAGCAGCACGTCGTCAGGCAGCAGGTGCATGGCCGATTTCCTTGAGGGCGCACTTCAACGCTGAGTCGCGATGTTGCCTTTACGGCGGTTCTGCCACCACAGTTGCCACTGACCGGCCGGAAACCATATCGTCAGGTCTTATCCGACCCGGTCAATCCGATGGCTGCATTCCCGGCGCGATCGATGCAGACCAGGCGTTGCGGCCGCTCGCCGGAGCATCGTTCGCTGCGGCCGATTTCATAAGGAGAGCCTCTTGAGCACGACCCTTCCGCCGCCCGCCCCGACGCGGGAGGCGGCCGGCATCCCGGCTTGGCTGACGCTGCTGCTTGCGACGGCTTGCGGCCTCATCGTCGCCAACATCTACTACGCCCAGCCCCTCGTCGGCCCGATCAGCGCCTCGCTCGGCCTGCCGCCGCAGGCCGCCGGCCTGATCGTCACCATGACGCAGGTCGGCTACGGCGCCGGGCTGCTGTTCGTCGTGCCGCTCGGCGACCTGTTCGAGAACCGCAGCCTTGTCCTCGCCACCCTCGGCGTTGGCCTGCTGGCCCTTATCGGCGCCGCCCTGTCGACGCACGCGGCGGCCTTCCTGAGCGCTGCCTTGCTGATCGGGCTCGGCTCGGTGTCGGTGCAGATTCTCGTGCCCTACGCCGCCCACCTTGCGCCCGAGGCCGTCCGGGGCCGCGTTGTCGGCAACGTCATGAGCGGGCTGATGCTGGGGATCATGCTCGCCCGGCCGGTCGCGAGCTTCATCACCGAGGCGTTGTCGTGGCACGCCGTGTTCGTCGTTTCGGCGGTGGTGATGGCGGGCCTGGCCGTCGTGCTGCGGATCGCGTTGCCGCGCCGCCAACCGGCGCCGGGCTTGGGCTACGGCACGCTGCTGGCGTCGATGGTCCGGCTCGCCCGGCACACGCCGGTCCTGCAACGCCGCGCGCTGTATCACGCATTCCTGTTCGGCTCGTTCAGCCTGTTCTGGACCGCGGTGCCGCTGCTGCTCGCCGGCACCTTCCATTTGTCGCAGAACGGCATCGCGCTGTTCGCCCTTGCCGGCGTGGCCGGCGCCGTTGCCGCGCCGATCGCGGGCCATGCCGCGGACCGTGGCTGGAGCAGGTCCGGAACCTGGCTCGCGATGATCGCAGTGGCGGTATCGTTCCTGCTTGGCCGGCTGGGCCTATCGGACTCGCGCGTTGGCCTCGCCACCCTGGTCTTTTCGGCGATCCTGCTGGACTTCGGCGTGACCGCCCACCTCGTGTTCGGCCAACGCGCGATCTTCTCGCTCAGCGCGCAGTTCCGCAGCCGGCTCAACGGCCTTTATATGGCAACCTTTTTCGTCGGCGGCGCGGTCGGCTCTGCGCTGGGCGGCTGGACCTATGCCCGGGGCGGCTGGTCCGCGACGATGTGGGCCGGTCTGTGCCTGCC
>CAXTJW010000076.1:4009-8695 GCA_964244305.1 uncultured Acetobacteraceae bacterium | reverse complement strand
TGATCCTGGATGGCGGCGTGCTGGATGCGCTCGGCTCGGGCGGCGCGCATGTGAACATGGCCACGATCTCCGTCGCCCTGGCGCGCGAGATGGCGGCGCGGCATGCGGAGCGCGGCGTGGGCTACGTCGCGGCGCCGGTGCTCGGCCGGCCCGACGCAGCAGCGGCAAGGAAGCTCAACATCCTCGCTGCGGGCGCATCCGAGCACATCGACCGGGTGCAGCCGCTGCTGGATGCGATGGGCCAGAAGACCTGGCGCTTCGGCGAGCGGCCGGAGCAGGCGAACGCGGTGAAGCTCGCGGCGAACTTCATGATCGCCAGCGCGATCGAGGCGATGGGCGAGGCGGCCTCGTTGGTCGAAGGGCATGGCGTGTCCGGCGCCTCGTTCCTGGACATGATCGCCTCGACGTTGTTTGCGGCGCCGGTCTATGCCGGATATGGCGGCCTGATTGCCAGGAAGCAGTACGACCCGGCCGGCTTCAAGATGACGCTGGGCTTGAAGGACGTGCGGCTGGTGTTGGAAGCGGCGGATCAGACCGCCACGCCGATGCCGTTCGCCAGCGTCCTGAAGGACAATTTCCTCGACGGCATCGCCCATGGCGGCGCGAACCGCGACTGGGCCGCACTGGCCGAAGTCGCGGCACGGCGGGCAGGGCGCTGATCGGCACTCAATGCGGGACCAATAGGGCCTTCAACCCGTAGGCGACCACGCCCACCACCACGACCCCGGCTACATAAAGCCCCGCGAACCATAGCAGCCGCGACGCCCATGCCTGCCGGCCGGATTTAATGATAGTTGGCACCGACCGCCACCTTTCCGCGGAAAACCCAGTATGCATAGAAAGTGTAGGCCAGGATCAGCGGCACCAGCACCGACGCACCCACCAGCAGGAACGCCTGGCTCTCCGGCGGCGCGGCTGCGTCCCATAGGGTGATGCCGGGCGGCACGATGTTCGGATACACGCTGATGCCCAGCCCGGCGAAGCACAGTGTGAACACGCCCAGCGTGCACAGGAACGGCGTGATGTGCGACGTGTCGCGCTGCAGCGCCCGCCAGAACAGTACCGCGAGCCCGGCCACCAGCAGCGGCACCGGGCTGGTGAGCGCGATGCCGGGCCAGCCGAACCAGCGGGCGGCGAACACCTCGTTCTGCAGCGGCGTCCAGATGCTGACGACCACGATCATGAACAGCGTCGCCACCCCCAGCGTTCCGGCGAGGCGGCGGTTGCGGACCTGAATTGGTCCCTCGGTCCGCCACACCAGCCAGGTTGCCCCGAGCAACGCATAGCCGATGACGGTCGCAATGGCGCAGATCACGGTGAATGGCGTCAGCCAATCCCACCAGCCGCCGGCATAGGCGCCGTTCACCACGTGAATGCCCTGCAGCATCCCGCCCAGGGTCATGCCCTGGCACAACGCCGCGACCAGCGACCCGGCGAAGAACGCGAAGTCCCAGCTGCGCCGGCCAAGCCGGGTCGCGGCCCGGAAACGGAACTCGAACGCCACGCCGCGGAACACCAGCGCCAGCAGCATCGCCATGATGGTGGGATACAGCGCCGGCATGATGATCGAGTAGGCGAGCGGGAACACCGCAAACAGCCCGCCGCCGCCCAGCACGAGCCAGGTCTCGTTACCATCCCAAACCGGGGCGATGGAGTTCACCATCACGTCGCGGTCGGCGTCGTCGTGCTCGACGGCGAACAGGATGCCGGTGCCGAGGTCGAAGCCGTCGAGCAGCACATAGGCCAGCACCGCGAAGGCGATCAGCGCGCCCCAGATCAGCGGCAGGTCGAGGAACGGGAGCGTCATCATGGCGACAGTGTCCTTCTGCTCGCTACTCAGCCGGGGCCGGCACGCTGGAGCCATGCACGGCGGCCGGCCCCGGGGTGATGCCGGAGCTGCGCGCCGGCAGCTTCGGGTCGGGCCCGAGCTCGCCCAGGACGATCGGCTTGCTCAGCAGCTTCAGCAGGAAGGCGAAGCCGGCGCTGAACACGATCAGGTATACGACCGCGAACGCCGCGAGCGACGTCGCGACACCGGGCAGCCCGATCGGCGAGACGCTCTCGACGGTGCGCAGCATGCCATAGACGGTGAACGGCTGCCGCCCGACCTCGGTGGTGGTCCATCCGGCTAGCAGCGCCACGAACCCGGCGGGCGCCATCGCCACCGCCATCCAGTGCAGCCACCGCGTGTCGTACAGCCGGCCGTGGAAGCGCTGCAGCAACGCCAGCGCGCCGACGCCCAGCATGGCGAAGCCGAGGCCGACCATGACACGGAACGACCAGAACACCACGGGGGAATACGGCCGGTTCTCCCTCGGGATGCTTTTCAGCCCCGGCACCTCGCCGTTCCACTCATGCGTCAGGATCAGCGAGCCCAGATGCGGAATCGAGACCTCGTAGTCGGTGTGCTCGGTCTCCATGTTCGGCATCCCGAACAGGATCAGCGGCGCGCCGTTCGTCGTCTCCCAGTCGCCCTCCATAGCGGCAATCTTGGCCGGCTGGTATTTCAGCGTGTTGAGGCCGTGGATATCGCCCATGACGATCTGCAGCGGCGCGACCAATACCGCCATCCACATCGCCATCGAGAACATCGTCTGCGCCGCCTGGTCCCGCCGGTTGCGCAGCAGGTGCCACGCGCCGATCGCGCCGACGAAGAACGCGACGGATAGGTAGGACGCCAGCACCATGTGCGGCAGGCGGACCGGGAAGCTCGGGTTGAAGATGATCTCCATCCAGCTCGCCGGCAGGAAGCGGCCGTCGGGGGCCATCGTGTAGCCCCGCGGCGTCTGCATCCACGAGTTGACCGACAGAATCCAGAACGCGCTGAGCAAGGTGCCGAAGGCGACGACGCAGGTGGCGAAGAAATGCAGGCCCTTGCCGACCTTCTGCATGCCGAACAGCATGATGCCGAGGAACCCGGCTTCCAGGAAGAACGCCGTCAGCACCTCATAGCCCATCAACGGACCCACGACGGGACCGGCGAGCTTGGCGAATTGCGACCAGTTGGTGCCGAACTCGTAGGACATCACGAGGCCGCTCACGACCCCCATGCCGAACACGAGGCTGAAGCCCTTCACCCAGAACTGGAACAGGTCGAGGTAGACCTGCTGCTTGGTGCGCAGCCACAGCCCCTCGAGCACCGCCAGGTAGCTGGCGAGCCCGATGGAGAAGGCCGGCAGCACGATATGGAACCCGACGGTGAA
Source organism: uncultured Acetobacteraceae bacterium (assembly GCA_964244305.1). Taxonomy (GTDB): domain Bacteria; phylum Pseudomonadota; class Alphaproteobacteria; order Acetobacterales; family Acetobacteraceae; genus CAHJXG01. The sequence continues at coordinate 5,492 of CAXTJW010000076.1, read as the reverse complement.
GGCGAACTGCAGCCGCGCCAGGAACACCGCGTCGAGACTCGTAGCGAGATTGCCCAATTGACCCCTCCAGCGAACGACCATGAGTCTTGCCGAACGACACCGTTGCCGGGAACGCGGCCCACGTCTGCGTCGGATGTCGAAGAGGCCGGTCCCGGTCCGTCTCGCACTCCGCCCGAGGCGGCTCCGGATCACAGCTACCACGTTAGGTGATGTATGACGACTTATTGTGCATAATCCGGGAGCAACCGTTTCGAAGATGGCCGAATTAGGCCAGCCGATGCCCGGGGGCTCTATCTTGGGCGACTCAATGCGCTGCCGGTGCGGCGGCCGGCGCAGGCGCCCCAACCTTCCGCATGAACGGCACCAGCAGTGTCGCGACCACGAACGCCAGCATGATGGTGCGGAACGCGTCGGCGTAGGCGAGGGTCGACGCCTCGCGATAGGCGAGATGCCATAGCCGCTGCAAAGCGGCCTGATGCCCGGCGTCCACGGCACCGGGCAGCACGGCGTAGCGGGCGGCCATGCCGTCGACCAGCCGGTCCATGGCGCCGTTCGCGGGCGTGAGATGCGACGCGATGCGCAGGAAGTGCAGGTTGGTCTGGTTGTTGATGATGGCCGCGCTGATGGCGATGCCGACGGCGCCGCCGAGGTTGCGCATCATGTTGAACAGGCCGCTCGCGTATTTCAGCCGCTCGGGCGGCAGGCTGCCCAGGCCGAGGGTCACGCTCGGCGCCACCGCGAACACCTGCGGGAACCCGCGCAGGAGCTGCGGCAGCAGCAGCTCCGCCCCGCCCCAGTCATGCGTGATGAACGAGAAGCCCCACATCGACAGGCCGAAGCAGGCGAGCCCGGCCATCATCAGCCAGCGCGTGTCGAAGCGCCGTGCCAGGACGATGTAGACGGGCGTGCCGGCCAGCGAGGCGAGCCCGGTCGAGAACAATGCGGCACCGGTCTGCCAGGCGCTGTAGCCGCGCACGTAGCCGAGGAACAGCGGCGTGAGATAGATCGTCGTGAAGATGCCGAGCCCGGTGATGAACGACAGGAAGCAGCCCAGCGCGAAGTTGCGGTTGCCCAGCGCGCGCAGGTCCACGACGGGGTTGCGGTAGGTCAGGCTGCGCACGACGAAGGCGATAAGGGCAAGCCCCGCGACCCATGCGGACGCGCGGATGACGTCGTCGTCGAACCAGTTCCAGCGGGTGCCTTCCTCCAGCACGTATTCCAGGTTGCCCAAGCCGACCGCCATCAGCGCGATGCCGGGATAATCGGCCCCGCGCAGCAGCGACAGGTCGGGCTTGTCGATCCGCACCAGCATGGGCACCAGCGCCGTGATGGCGAGCCCGGGCAGCAGGTTGACGTAGAACAGCCAGCGCCAGCCGAGCGCGTCGGTGATCCAGCCGCCGATCACCGGGCCCAAAGTGGGCGCGATGGCCGCGATGGTGCCGATGACGGCGGCCGAATACACCCGCCGCGGACCCTGGAAATA
>CAXTJW010000076.1:0-3909 GCA_964244305.1 uncultured Acetobacteraceae bacterium | reverse complement strand
TGCAGCGACGACGCGACGATCTGGATGTCCAGCAGGGCGATGAACATGCCGGCGGTCATGACGACGAACGGCAGCACCGAGGGCGGCTTGGCGGCGGGTCCGCTCATGGCGTCGCAGGCCGCTCCGCGTGGGGCGCCGCAGGCCGCTCCGGGCGGGTGTCGACATCGACGGTCGCCGACAGGCCCGGGCGCAGCGCCGTCAGGCTTGCGTCGCCAGCGGCAACGGCAATGCGCACCGGCACCCGCTGCACGATCTTGGTGAAGTTGCCTGTCGCGTTCTCCGGCGGGATCACGCTGAAGATGGCCCCGGTGCCCGGCGCGATGCTGACGACCCGCCCCTGGAAGACATGGCCCGGCAGCGTGTCGGCCACCACCCTGACGGACTGCCCCTTCGCCATGCCGGCGAGCTGGCTCTCCTTGAAATTGGCGTCGATCCAAAGGCCGGCATCCGGGACGATCGAGACCAGATAGGCACCAGGCGCGACGTAGGCGCCTACCTGCGCCGCGCGGTTGCCGACATAGCCGTCGATCGGCGCCAGCACCTCGGTGTAGCCGAGGTTGAGCCGCGCCGTTTGCAGCTCCGCCTGCGCTTGGGCCAGGGCGGCGCGAGCCTCGGCGGTCTGCGCATCCAGCACTTTTACTTGTTGCCGCGCCGCCTCCAGCCCGGCGAACGACGCCACGACCGCGGCGCGGCCCTCCTGATCCAGGGTGAGCGACCGCTGCGACTCCTGCCGGGACCCGGCGCTCGTCGATGCCAGGTTGCGATAGCGCTCCGCCTCCTGCGCGGTGAAGGCGGCCCGCGCGCCTTTGGACGCGACCTCGGCCTCCTGCTGCCGGATCATGGCCTGCTGCAGCGTGTTGCGCTCCCGCAGCCCATCCAGCGCCGCCGCGCGCGCGTCGACCACCGCGGCCGCGTGGTCGAGCGCTGCCTGGTAGTCGCGCCGGTCGAGGCGGATCAGCGTTTGGCCGGCCTGCACGCGCTGGTTGTCCTCAACGAGCACCTCGGCGACGAAGCCGCCGACATGCGGCGCGATCGCGGTCACGTTGCCGCCGACATAGGCGTCGTCCGTACTCTCGATGAAACGGCCCTGTGTCCACCAGCCGTTCCCATACCAAGCGAGGCCGCCGACAACCGCCACGGCCGCCGCGACCAGCAGCAGTCGCCGCGGCCAACGGCGGGAACGCGTGGCGCCCGATACGACCGCGGTCTCGCGGAGCAGGGTAGCGTCAGACATGGGAGCCTCCCGCCGCCAGCGTTGCATGTCCGCTCATGGCGTCATGACCAGGAGCGTCGAGGTCGCGGAGGCATAGAGCCGCCCATCCGCGTCTGTTAGCGTCGCCTCCGCAAAGGCGGCGCGCCGGCCGATGCTGACCACCCGGCCCGCCGCGCGCACGCGGCCGGTCGTGACGGTGATGGCTCGGTGATAGGCGACTTTCAGCTCCAGCGTCGTGTAGCCCTGTTCGGCCGTGAGCCTGCTGTGCACCGCGCAGCCGCAGGCGGAGTCCAGCAGGGTCGCCGCGTAGCCGCCATGCACGGTGCCGATCGGGTTGTAGGCGTGCAGGCCCGGCGTCCCCTCGAACACCGCGACGCCGTCCCCGATCTCTACGAGGTCGAAATCGAGCAATGCCGCGATGCCGGGCCGCCGCCCCGACGCGACCATGGCACGCAATTGCTCGAGGCCGGACAGGCGCGCCGGGACTTCGGGATCGGCGTTCATGTGGGCTCTTTCAGGCCAAGGCGTTGGAGGATCGCAGTGCGGGAGCGCGCCAGCATCTGCGCGGAGGCATTCGGGTCCGGCAGGGTGCGGGCGAGCGACATCGCACCGACCATTTCGGCCAGCACGGAGCTGGCAAGCGCGTCCGCGTCACTGAGCCCGGCCGCCTGCATCAGAAGTTCGAGCCGCCGGGTGAGCCGGCCCACTCCCTCGGCAAAGCGTGCGCGCGCCTCCGGCTGCAGCCGCGGAAGTTCGGAGGCGAGCGCAGGCAGCGGGCAGCCCAGGTCACGCCGGTCCCGGTGCCGCAGCGAAAGATAACCGGTCACATAGGCAGCGAGCGCCTCACGCGGGCTGCGGTCGCGCGTCGCACGTTCGTACATGCCTGCGCCGTCCTTGAACGCCTCGGCGACCGCCTCCGCGACCAGCGCCTCGCGCGTGTCAAAATGCGCGTAGAACCCGCCATGGGTCAGGCCGGCACGCGCCATGACCTGGGCGACGCCGAGCTTCTCTGCACCGTCCGCGCGCACCATCCGGGCCGCCTCCTGCAGCACCCGCGCCCGGGTTTGGGATTTGTGCTCCGAGTCATAACGCATGAAAGGCAGCACTCCTGATTATATGATGACCATAATATAACCAGATTGGTTTGGCAAGGGCGAGGCAGCCTGAAGGCAGGACGATCGCATTTGGGCCGGCTTGCCTGCGGTCCCAACGCCACAGGAGGCGGTTGCTTAAGGTGGAGCCTGGCCCAGCACCCAGCCCTCCCAGCGCCTGATCCAATGGTCATCCGGGGCCGTGTCGGGCCGCTGTCCTGCGAGGACCTGCATCACGCATAACAGGCCGAGCACGCAATCCATCCGGTCCTCCCCGGCCGCGTCCTGCCCAAAGCCGTCGGCCAGCAACCGGTCGAGCGCCAGGTCCGGACACGCCGACAGGCCGGCCATCGACGCCCGGATCGCCGGCGCCAACGCAATGCGGTCGGCATGACGCCGCTTGCTGCCGGCCATGCGCAGCCCGAGTTGCCGCATCGCCTCGGCGGGATAGGTTTCGGCGACCACGACCCGATCGCCCCGGAGCAACGACAGCAGCGCGCCGTCGAACGGCCAAATCGCCGGTGGATGCGGCTGGGCCATCGCCGGCAGCAGCAGGTCCCGCCAGGCCGAGATCGCCGCCTTGCCGGTCTGGTTCGCGCCTAGGGTCCAGAACAGCGGCGCTCCCGCCGGCCGCGTCACGGTCGCAATGTCGCACAGGCGCGACAGCCCGGCCGCATCGTCGAGGCCGAGCGCCTGCGCGTGCGATAGCCGGGTCATGCCGCGCACGCCGCGCATGGGATAGAACGGCCGCTCCGGCCCGATCTCGTCCAAGCCGCTGCACACCGACAGGAAGCCCGGCCGGTCGGCCAGCCTACGCAGGAAAGCGGGGAACGCGCTATTTGCATCGAGGTGCCGGGCGACATAGGCGCGTGGCAGCCCGATCGGGAAATCGACCCCCAAAGCCACCAGCCCGCCGTCGGCCAGCGCGCGAAGCCGGCGCAGCAGCGTCGACACATTCCCGACCGGCTCGACGCTCAACGTCCAGCCGTCACCACGCGGCGATACCGCCAGCGCCATCCAACGCTTGCCGGGGTCGACGCTCCAATCCGCGTGGGCGGCGACGGTCCTCAGAGCGGCTTGTGCGCGCGGTCCAGCAGGCGCGAGATCAGGCCGGGCGGCTTCTTCGGCGGCGGGGCGGCCGGCTTGGCCTCGGCGGCAGCGCGTTTCTGCTTCGCATCGAGCCAGCTTTCCAGCGATTTGCCGGCTTTTGCGGCACGTTTCTGCTCGTATGCGCGTTGCGCGGGGGTCAGGGTCTTGGCATCGGCCATCGCAGTCTCCTTGACCCCTGTTGTGGCAATGTTGCGCCCGGCCTTCAAGCCTTCACCCGTATCTCCGCAGCAGCCGGGCCGAGAGCGCGCCCAGCCCGAGGTTGATCGCGATCCCAGCACCCGAAAGCAGCACCAGCGCCGCGAACATGCGCGGTATCTGCAGGCGGTAGCCGGCCTCCAGAATGCGATAGGCCAGCCCGGAGGCGAACCCACCCGACCCGGCCACGAACTCCGCCACGACGGCGCCCACCAGCGCCAGCCCGCCCGAGACGCGCAGCCCCGCCAAAAACAGCGGCAGCGCCGCCGGCAGCCGCAGCAGCCACAGGGTCTGCCACCG
>CAXTJW010000075.1:8828-12674 GCA_964244305.1 uncultured Acetobacteraceae bacterium | reverse complement strand
TCGGCTCCAACTCGGCGATGGCGAAGAACGGGTCCCAGATGGCCCAGGCGTCCAGCGCGCCGCTGCGGAATGCGGCGCCGGCGTCGGGCGGCTGCAGGTTGACGGGCTGGATGTCCGAAGGCTTCAGCCCGGCGCCGGCCAAGGCCTGCACGACCATGTTGTGCGCGCTCGATCCCTTGGTGAAGGCGATGCGCTTGCCGCGCAGATCGGCCACCGTGTGGACCGGGCTGTCGGTGCGGACCAGGATGGCCTGGTTGGCGCCGTCGACGGGCTGGCCGCCGACATAGAGCAGGTCGGAGCCGGCGGCCTGCGCGAAGATCGGCGGCGTGTCGCCGGTCGCGCCGAAGTCGATCGCCCCGGCGTTCAGCGCCTCCAGCAGCGGCGGGCCGGAGGCGAACTCCACCCACTCGACCACGAGCCCCAGCGGATCGAGCAAGCGCTGCCGCCGCACGATCACGAGCGAGCCGTTTTTCTGGTAGCCGATCCGCACCCGCCCGGCCGCCCGGGCGAGGCTCGGCAGCGCCAGCATGAGCGTTGCGGCGCCGAGGCTGCGGCGGCTCAGGTTCAGGGTCGTCATGCGAGGTCTCCGGCGTCGAGACGATGATCGGCCGTCATGCCGCCTGCTCATGCACGCCGAGGCGGTCAAGCAGGCGGGTGCGTAACGCGGCGAACGAGGCGGCGGTTCGGTTGCGTGGCCGGGCCGCGTCGTTGGGCAGGTCCAACACGATCCGGCCGCCTCTGCCGTTGGCGTTTTCCAGCACCAGCACGCGATCGGCGAGCGCCACCGCCTCGTCCACGTCGTGCGTCACCAGCAGGGTCGCCGGGCGGTGCCGTGCCCAGAGGTCCAGCACCAGCGCGTGCATGCGCAGGCGCGTCAGCGCGTCGAGCGCGGCAAACGGCTCGTCGAGCAGCAGCAGGCGGGGGGAGCGCACCAGGGCACGGGCCAGCGCGACCCGCTGCGCCTCGCCGCCCGACAGCGTGGCGGGCCAGGCGTCCAGGCGGTGCGACAGCCCGACCTCGGCCAGCGCGGCCTCGGCGCGGGCACGCGCGTCCGGCCCCGGAATGCCGAGCGCCACGTTGCGCCACACGCTTTTCCACGGCAGCAGCAGCGGTTGCTGGAACGCGACCGCGACCGGCTGCGGCAGGGCCACGACCGCGTCCTCCGGCACCGGGTCGAGCCCGGCCAACGTGCGGAGCAGCGTCGTCTTGCCGGACCCGCTGGCGCCGAGCAGGGCCACGAACTCGCCGGGCTGGATGTCGAGATTGAGCGCGTCCAGCACCGGCGTTGCGTTCGCCGGGCCGAAACGGCGGGTCAGGTTGCGGATGCGCGCGGTCCCGGCGTGGTCGGACGGCTCGAAATTCGGGTTGGCGTCCATGACGATCAGCCCCGCACCAGCTCGGGCCGCCAAGCGAGCAGCCTGCGCTCCAATGCGCGGACCATGCTGTCCGCCAGCAGGCCCAGCAGGGCATACAGCACGAGACCGACCATGATGACGTCGGTGCGCAGGAAGTCGCGGGCATCGTTGATCAGGTAGCCGATGCCGGCATTGGCGTTGACCTGCTCGGCCACCACCAGCGACAGCCAGGCGACGCCGAGGCTGTAGCGCAGGCCGACGAGGGCGGAGGGCAATGCGCCGGGCAACACGACATGGCGCACGAGGCCGGCGCGGTCGAGGCCGAACACCCGGCCCATCTCCGCGAGCCGCGGTTCGACGCCGCGGATGCCGGCGAACAGGTTGAGGTAGATCGGGAAGGCGGTGCCGAGCGCCACGAGGGCGATCTTCGGCGTTTCGCCGATGCCGAACCACAGGATGAACAGCGGCACCAGCGCCAGGAACGGCAGGGTGCGCAGCATCTGCACCGGCGCGTCGACGATGTCCTCGCCCAGGCGCGACAGCCCGGCGACCAGCGCCAAGGCCACCCCGACCGACAGCCCGATCGCAAGGCCGGCCACGACACGCGCCAGCGAAACGGCGAGGTGCCAGGGCAGCTCCCCGGAGGCGAGCAGGCTCCAGCCGGTCACCACGATCTGCGAGGGGGACGCGAGGGTGCGGGGCGATAGCAGTCCGGACGAGGAGGCTGCCTGCCATATCAGAACGAGCACCAGCGGCGCGATAAACCGCCTCAGGCGCGTTCCGTGCACATGGAGCCGTGCGGCGAGCCTCGGTGCCTGCGCAATGGGCTCGGACGCGGATGTCGTTTGGGAAAGGGCTGTCGTTGGCATGCGAGAGATACCCAGACCTGGCCGCGCCAGTCCTGTTCCAAATTATAGGTGTCGGGGAAGCGTCGTCATAACATCTCTCGCCAACGACGCTGAGTTCAAGAGCAGACTTTAGCAAAGAAATTGGTGGCGCGAGCAAGCATATCTATGATTAAAGCCCATCACAGAAAATGATTCTGCCCGGTTGCGTCCTGGTTCCACATAAAATTGCTCTGTGAACCTTTCAGTTCGCGGTTTCCCGCCGCGCATAGCTATTATACACTGTTTGAGCACTGGTCTTTAGCATTCGATTCTCCGTGAGATGAACTTGGTGGAATTTCTTATTCCGATGCTCGCAGTAGCTCCCGGTCCCGCTTCGCCTGCTTTGAATCAGCTTGCCAGTGCCCTGTCGCCGCGGCTTGCTGCATCGATGGCAGGCCGGAAAAGGCGAACGAGGCATCATGGATGAAATCGACCGCAAGCTGCTTGGACGGCTGCAGCAGGACTCGACCGTCGCAATGTCCGAGCTTGCGGACGAGGTGGGCCTGTCCGCCACGCCAGTCTGGAAGCGCATCCAGAAGATGGAGCAGGCCGGCGTCATCGCGCGCCGGGTGGCGTTGCTGAACCCGGAGCAGATCGGCATCGGCCTGACCGTCTTCGTCGCAATCGAGGCGCGCGAGCATACGCCGGATTGGCTGGCGGCGTTCGCCACCGCGATGCAGACGATGCCGGAGGTCATGGACGCCTATCGGATGGCAGGCGAGGTGGACTACATGCTGCGCGTTGCCGTCGCCGACATGGCGGAGTTCGACACCTTCTACAAACGCCTGATTGACGCCGTGCCGCTCAGGAACGTCACCTCTCGGTTTGCGATGGAGCGGCTGAAGCAGACGACTGCGTATCCGCTTCCTGCCGGCTCGTTCCGCGATCGCCGGGCGGTCAGCAGCGAGGACTGACGCCCACCAAGCGGAATTGTCATTCTATATTATCATCGTTTTGCAGAATTGCTGTCTGCTGAAATGACCGGTCGCAGCCGCTGCTGGCTTTATGCTTTCAAGCGCTGTTTTATACTTGTTCCGATCGCCATGATTGGTGGAACAAGGCGTCCCATTTGGGCCCGGCCACGTCTTGCAGAGGGCGATCCGATGCAGTCTCAACCTGAAGCCACCTCCCCCGCCTTCGTGACGCGCTGCCGTTCCTGTTGTCCCCGCCAGAACTCCTGATCAGCCATTAAAGAGCAATCGGAAACACAGGGTAGGTCCATTCGCCGGACCAAGTTGGGATTGCATGCACCAGTCACACGTCATTGAAGTCTCGGGCCAATTTGCCGGGGCCGCGATCAGCCATTGCGGCGCCTTCCGCTTCATCGCGGTCGATCCGCGGGTGGAGGAGCTGAACGAGAGCATCTGGCCCTCGCTGCCCGATGTGCAGCGGGTCGTCGGCCATCTCCTGACCACGGGCCGGTTGCCGATGAAATGCGGCGCTGAGGCCCGATGAGCCCGGGGGCCACGCACCCTCTGGCCATGGGCCGGCGATTCGAGAACAGCCTCGGCGTTGCAGGCGCGATGTAGCATACGGAGGAAGCCGGTGATGGTCGCTTCGACGGATGACCTCTGGGTGCCACCCCCGCCGCGCCGGGCGGTGCT
>CAXTJW010000075.1:5189-8728 GCA_964244305.1 uncultured Acetobacteraceae bacterium | reverse complement strand
ACGGCCGCGGCCATCCTGGCCCGGCTCGACCGGCTGCCGGCCACGCGCCACATCTGGCGGCTGGTCACCCTGCTCTCGCTCGGCGGCATGTTCGAGTTCTACGACCTGTTCATGACCGCCTACGTCATCCCCGGCCTGGTCAAGGCGGGCCTGCTGGCCAACGTCGCGGTCGGCATCTTCACCGGCCCCGCGCTGTTCGTGGCCGCGACCTTCACCGGGCTGTTCATCGGCGCCTTCGTCTTGGGCTTCGTCGCCGACAGGTATGGCCGGCGGGCGATCTTCACCTACTCGCTGCTGTTCTACTGCGCCGCCACCCTGATCATGGCGTTTCAGGACAGCGGCCTCTCGGTCTGCCTGTGGCGGCTCATTGCCGGCATCGGCCTCGGCATCGAGCTGGTGACGATCGACACCTACATCGCCGAGCTGGTGCCCAAGCACGTGCGCGGCCGGGCCTTCGCCTACAATCAGGCGATCCAGTTCTCCGTGGTGCCGATCGTGGCGTTCCTCGCCTACATGCTGGTGCCGATCGCGCCGTTCGGCTTCGACGGCTGGCGCTGGGTGGTCGCGATCGGCTCGCTCGGCGCGTTGTTCGTGTGGATTCTGCGCCGCGGCGTGCCGGAAAGCCCGCGCTGGCTGATCCAGCAGGGCCGCATTGCCGAGGCTGAGGCCATAACGGCCGCGATCGAGGCCAAAGTACGCACGGACCTGCGCGGGGCGCGCATGCCGGAGCCGGCGCCGCACGCCGTCGAGCGCCCCGAAGCGATGGGCCGCTTCGCCGAGATCTGGGAACCGCCCTATCGCGGGCGGACCATCATGCTGATGGTGTTCCAGTTCTTCCAGACCTTCGGCTTTTACGGCTTCGCCGCCTGGGTGCCGACCCTAATTGCCAGCCAGACCGGCATCAACCTTGGCGCCAGCCTGTTGTATTCGTTCATCATCGCCATCGCCAGCCCGTTCGGCCCGCTGCTGGCGATGGGATTCGCCGACCGCTACGAGCGCAAATGGCAACTGGTGGCGGCGGCCTGCGGCGTCGGCGTGTTCGGGGTGCTGTTCTCGTTCCAGGCCAGCATGCCGCTGCTTATTTTGTTCGGCGTCCTGATCACGCTGTGCAACAACGTGCTGTCCAACACCTTCCACGGCTATCAGACCGAGCTGTTCCCCACCCGCATACGCGCGCGGGCGGTGGGGTTCACCTACTCGTTCAGCCGGGTCAGCGCGGTGTTCGCGAGCTTCATCATCGCATTCTTCCTGAACACCGCGGGGACCAAGGGCGTGTTTGGCCTGATCGCCTTCGCCATGGCCATGGTCGTGCTGTCCATCGGCGTCTTTGGCCCGCGCACCCGCGATATGGAGCTGGAGCAGATCTCGCACTGAGCTGCGACGGTGCGAGGGCGTCCTTGGCCAGGACGCCGGCGACGTCCGAGGAACGGGCCTGGCCTGACGGCGTTTGGCCGGTCTCTGTGCATGGAGTTGCCGATGGCGGGCTGGGTCACGACGCTGCGTTTCGCCCTTGTTTCCGGGGCCGTCGCCAGCGCGACGTCGACCGTCGCCTTGGCCCTTGTCGCCCGGGCGGAGGGCAAAGGCGCGCTGCAGCCGGTCAATTCGACGAGCCACTGGCTTAATGGCGAGCAGGCTGCCTCGTTCAGAGGGGCCGACCTCGCCCACACTGCGGTCGGGTATGCGACGCATCATGCGGCGACCGTGTTCTGGGCCGTCCTGTTCGAACGATGGGTCGGCGCGCGCCGTCCGGTCGCTGCCCTGCCGCTTATGCAGGATGCACTGGTGATGTCGGCCGTGGCCGCGGCCGTCGACTATGGCGCGACGCCCAAACGGTTCACGCCGGGATGGGAGTTCGTGCTGTCCAAGCGGTCCATGGCGATTGCCTATGCTGCGATGGCGGCTGGGTTGGCGGTGGGGGCTTTGGTAAACCGGCGCATCAACGCCGTGCCGCAGCCAAGCCGGCTTTAGGCTAGGAGACCGGAACCGCTCCAGCGTCGCCACGCTTGGGCCCCACCTCACCCGTCCCCAACAGCATCGGTCAACCTGATTCGGGCACCCCCACCAATCCCTCGATTCTGTCCTTTTGTTAAGTTGCCCCGAACCGAACCCAGTAGCTTGCGCGTCATAGGAGAACTCATGGACACGCTGGCGCGCCTTTCCAACGACGATTTTCATGCCCCCGAGGCTCAACTAACCGGGGTCGTTCCCGTGATCCTGTCCGGCGGCTCGGGCACGCGGCTGTGGCCGGTGTCGCGTGAGAGCTTTCCCAAGCAGTTCTGGGGCCTGCTGAACCACGACCGCTCGATGATCGTGGAGACTGCGCTGCGCTGCAGCGGTCCGGGCTTCGCCGCCCCCATCGTCGTGTGCAACAACGAGCACCGCTTCCTGGTCGCCGGACAGTTGCGTGAAGCGGGCATCACCGACGCACGCATTGTACTCGAGCCGGTGGGCCGCAACTCCGCCCCGGCCGTCGCGGCAGCAGCGCTGCTGGTGGCGCAAACCGATCCGCAGGCGGTCATCTGGGTGACGGCGGCCGACTCGGCGATCGAGAACACCGGCGAGCTGCACGCCATCCTGGCCCAAGCGGTGATCGGCGCGCGTGCCGGGCGGATCGTGACGCTCGGCATGAAGCCGACCGGGCCAGCGACCGCATACGGCTACATGCAGGCCGGCCGTCCCGTCGAGGGTGCGCCCGGCGTGCTCACGGTCGGCCGCTTCATCGAGAAGCCGATGGCCGAGGACGCAGCCGACCTGGTCGCGTCCGGCGCGCTGTGGAACGCCGGCATGTTCGTGTTCACCGCCGAGACCATGCTGCAGGAACTGCAGACCTACGCGCCCGAGGTGCTTTCGGCCGTTCGCCGGGCGCTGGAGGGGGCTTCGCATGACCTCGACTTCATCCGGCTGCAGCCTGCCGCCTTCGCCTCCAGCCCCAACATCAGCCTGGACTACGCCGTGGCGGAGCAGACGGACCGCATCGCCGTGGTGCCGGCCGATCTGCAGTGGTCGGACGTCGGCGCCTGGAGCGAGCTATGGAAGCTGGGCGACAAGGACGCCCGTGGCAACGTGGCGGTCGGGGACGTGCTGCTGGAAGGTGCGGACCATTGTTATGCCCGCAGCGACGGGATCATGACGGCCGTCGTGGGATTGAAGGACGCCGTGATCGTCGTCACGGGGGACGCTGTGCTGGCCATGCACCGCGATTGCGCGCAGGACGTGAAAAAGGTCGTGGACCGCCTGAAGGCCGCCGGGCGGAAAGAGGCCGTGGCGCATAACCGGGTCTACCGTCCGTGGGGCTTCTATGAGAGCCTGATCCATGGCGACCGCTTCCAGGTCAAGCGCATCGTCGTGACGCCGGGCCAGAAGCTGAGCCTGCAGAAGCATTTCCACCGCGCCGAGCACTGGGTCGTGGTCAACGGCACCGCGATCGTCACGCGCGACGGCGAAGAGTCGATGGTGCGGGAGAACGAGAGCATCTATCTGCCGCTTGGCACCGTGCACCGGCTGGAAAACCCCGGCCGTATCCCGCTGACGCTGATCGA
>CAXTJW010000075.1:0-5089 GCA_964244305.1 uncultured Acetobacteraceae bacterium | reverse complement strand
TTGGCACCGTGCACCGGCTGGAAAACCCCGGCCGTATCCCGCTGACGCTGATCGAAGTGCAGTCTGGGGCATATCTCGGCGAGGACGACATCGTCCGGATCGAGGACACCTACGGACGGGCCTGAAGCTTCAACCGGCGCGGGGATTTGCAACCCGATCCCTGCGCCGGCGGAAGCGGCCGGCCTCTCGATCTCGGATGACTGCATAGGCTGGTCCGGCCTGCCGGTCGGATGAACGCTGGCAGGCCGGTGCGCGCTCAACCGATCAGCGAGGCGTCCAGGGTAATCGCCGCGTTCAGCAGCTTTGACACTGGGCAGCCGGCTTTTGCCTTGCCCGCGAGCTCCTGGAACGTCGCGTCGTTCGTCCCGGGTATCCGGGCCTTGAGCGTGAGGTGCACGGCCGTGATGTCGAAGCCGTCCGCAACCTTGTCCAACGTGACCTCGGCCGTTGTTTCCATGTGCTCGGCGGTGAGATGCGCTTCGCCGAGGATCAATGACAGCGCCATCGTGAAGCAGCCCGCATGGGCGGCGCCGATCAACTCCTCCGGGTTGGTGCCGGGCTTGCCTTCAAACCGGCTGGAAAACCCGTAGGGATACTCCTTGAGTGCGCCGCTTGCGGTGGAGATGGCGCCTACGCCGTCCTTTATACCGCCTCGCCAGACTGCATTTCCGTGTGTCTTCATCACATCGTTCTCCGCGGACCTCCCGCATCGCCCACGTCGGTCCGTGCCGGGCTGTGTTCAAGCCGGCATTTCGCTGTGTCGGCGCGCCCACCCGCCGTCGCTGGTTATCCCGGAAACCCAGTCCACCCAGGATCGACTCAAATTCTCTCCATAGCGGAATAAACAGTATTGTGCTGTTCAAACAATCAAACCCGTTTTGTCTTCGCTCCGTATGACAACACCACTGCACCATGCGTCACAGGACTGACATTTATTAAAACGGGTTACTCATCCATTCGATAGATGATCCGTGGCTTAAAGACCCATTGCCTGTGTCAATGAACCTAACTGTATGGAGTTCGCGTGATGAGCCTGGGCGACACCCTTGTTATTCAACCAACTCTTGGAAGCTATTGAGATGCGTAGACGCAACCTAGTGCTGGGCGCAGCCGGCGTCGCCGTGACGGGCTGGCTGGCCAAGAACGGGATGGCGCAGCCGCCGTCGGTCATCGACCTCACCAAATACCGGCGCACGTTCAGCGCCGAGTTCGACGACCCGAACCAGCCGTTGTCGATGCGCGATGGCGGTCCGTTCACCCACCGGTACGAGCAGTGGGGCGGCATACGCACCTTGCCCGCGAATGGGGAGATGGAGCTGTATGTCGACAAGGCCTTCGTCCCCGCAGCCGGAGGAACCGACAAAGCGGGACACGCCGACGCCGTGGCTGGCGCAAGCGGGGGCGCGCCGCTTGGCTATGATCCGTTCAAGGTTCGTGACGGCTGCCTGGAGATTTCGGCGGTCCCGGTGCCTGCGGCCCTGCGCGGCCGGGTCGACCGCCCCTATTTGTCCGGCCTGATCTCGACCGAATGGTCGTTCTCGCAGCAATACGGCTATTTCGAAATCCGTGCGCAGCTTCCTGCTGGGCGGGGCCTGTGGCCGGCGTTCTGGATGGTGTCCAACACCTCGGCCGAGCATGTCGAGATCGACATTCTCGAGGCGGTCGGAGAGGGCAACCGGATCTACCACTCCCTCCATATGTCGACAGCCCGCGGCAAGGGCACCCACCTCCCCCGCCATCCAGGGTTCGACTACGCGGACGGCATGCATACCTACGGCGTGTCCTGGACGGAAACCGACATCGTGTTCTTCATCGACGGCGTCGAGAGCGCGCGGGCCGATGGAGCGCCGCTGCGTGGCGCGCCGCCCATGTATCTGCTGGCCAACCTTGCCGTCGGCGGCTCATGGCCAGGGACGCCGCCGGCCGCGACGCAGTTCCCGGCGGTCATGCGCGTGGACTACATCCGGGCCTATCAGGCGATATGACCAGCATCGTGCAATGGAGGCGCTTGCGATGCTCGCCCGCTTGACCCAGACCGTAGGGTTCGAGCCGATCACGACCCGTACGATCATATCCCTGATCCGCTATCGAGCCGTCGAGGACTTTCCTGGCTGGGACAGCGCGGTGGATTTGCTGCGGCTGATGATCGAGCGTTGGAACCCAAGAACGGTGTTCGAGATCGGCTCCGGGGCCAATCCGACCTTGGGCAACGACGACGTCAATGGTTATGGCCTGCGCTACATCACCTCCGACCGTAATCAAAACGAGCTGAGCCGGGCCGATCCGGTCTATGAGGCGCGCTGCGTCGATCTGGAGAACGGGCCGCTTCCGCCGGACCTTCTGGGGCGCTGCGACCTGATCTTCAGCCGGATGGTCAACGAACACATCCGGGACGGGCGTCGCTACCACGCAAACATCTTCGAAATGTTGTCGCCGGGCGGAGTCGCGGTGCATGCGTTCTCGACCCGGCACACGCTGCTGTTCCTCCTGGGCCATCTCATGCCGGCGCGGCTCGGCAATGGCTTGTTCAACCTGCTTGCCCCGCGTGGCCGTCGCCGGGACAATAACGCCCATGCCTGCTACGGTTGGAGCCGCGGCCCGATGCCGCGCGCATTGATGCGCTTCCGGCAGCTCGGCTACGATGTGGTGTCCTACGACGGCTACTTCGGACAACTCGGCCATCGCCGCGGCGCGCCGTTGCTTCGCGGCCTCGATCAGGCAAGGTCCCGGTTGCTGTTGAGGTTCCGGTCGCCGCTGTTCTGCTCATACGCCACCGTCGTCCTGCGTAAGCCGGTCGGCTGATCGAACGGCCGCTTTCGACGCTTCGCATCGGATCAGCAGGTGCGCCGCCTCACTGCGGATCCACCCGGGTCGCGGTCCATGTGGTGGCCGGGCCATAGGATTGCCCTGAGATCTGCGTTTCGACGACCTTGAGGTTCACCCCGGTCGCGATGTCTCGCCAGCTCGTTATAATGGAGTGGTAGGTATTGCCCTCGATGCCGTTGCGCTCATGCGCCAGCCTGAGGGTTTGATAGACTTGGCCGTCAATAGTCAGCGCTTCCCGGCCCTCATTGACCAGGCTGTCCGTCCACTGCCAGCCTGGGACTGAGCGCGTGATGAACTCCGCCTGTGTGCCTTTTGGCCCCAGGATCACCGTGTGCAGCGCCGGGTAGGCCTGACCGGCGCCGGGCCAATCGGTGCGCCAAACGCCGAAGTAGAAGGCGCCGCCGCCGTCCGAACGTTCGACCCGGCACAGATCGGCGAGGCCGTCCGCCGTGCCTCGATAGTCGAGCGTGCCGCCGGCCGACCGTACGACAAGGACTGGCCGGCCGGGGCAGGCTGCTGGCGCATCCGCCGCCCACGCGCTGCCGCCGCACGCGGCCAGGGCAACGAGCACGGCGGCGGCC
Source organism: uncultured Acetobacteraceae bacterium (assembly GCA_964244305.1). Lineage (GTDB taxonomy): Bacteria > Pseudomonadota > Alphaproteobacteria > Acetobacterales > Acetobacteraceae > CAHJXG01. The sequence continues at coordinate 1,682 of CAXTJW010000075.1, read as the reverse complement.
GCGAAGATCGAGCGCGGCATCGGCGGCAAGCGGCATGGGTCAGACGTCATGGATTGATCCTATCATCTATCGTTTCGCTTCCGGTGGCCAAACTGCCGATTAGCAGGACGATACGCAATCAGGCGCGCAGCCCGCCGCGCGCGACCCCGGCAAGGATACGGACGAGCAGCACAACGATGGTGCAGGGATAGCTCGATTGCCGGGTCAGGATTGCAATATGATAACAGAAATCGCTCGATGCAGCGGTCTCGGCCTCGTAGCGCTCTGCGAGCATGCCGAGGGAAGGAGGATGCTCATGCCATCGCCGGCAGACCTGACCACGACCGGACCGCTGATCGCGTTCGCCAGCGTGCTGGCCGGCTCGCTCGGCGTCCCCATTCCCACCTTTGCGGCGATCATTTTCGTCGGCAGCTTGCTGGCCACACGGCATGGCAGCGTCGGAACCGGAGCCGCCGTGTTCGCTGCCGCAATGGCCGGTGCGGTCCTGGGCGACATGGCGTGGTTCTTCGCCGGGCGGCGCTACGGCGGCAGCGTCCTGGGCCTGATCTGCCGGCTGTCCTTGTCGCGCGACTCCTGCGTGCGCCGCACGGCGGATGCCTTCAGCCGCCGCGGCGTCAAGATCCTGCTGTTCGCCCGGTTCCTGCCCGGGCTGTCCGTGATCAGCGCGCCCCTGGCCGGCATCTCCGGCATCAGCTTGGTCCGGTTCCTCACCTATGCGGAAACCGGCGCCGCGATCTGGATCGGGACGGGCTTGGCGCTCGGCGTGGGCTTGGCCGAGCAGGTCGGCGCGGTGCTCTCGGCCCTGCAGCATTTCGGCGTCGACCTGGCCGGCTTCGCGGTCGCGATGATCCTGGCCTATGCCGGCTTCTCCTGGTTCCGGCGGCAGCGCCTCCTGCATCAGCTTCGGGTCGCCCGCATCTCACCAAACGAGCTCGCAGCGCTCACGGCGGCCGGTTCCGCGCCCGTCATCATCGACGCACGCTCCCTGTTCGAGCAGGACGCGGACCCGTTCGTCATTCCGGGCGCCCGGCTGTTTCGGGACGAACGCGCCGACCAGGACACGAGCGGGGCACCGGTGCCGAACACGGTCGTCATCTACTGCTCCTGCCCGAACGAGATCAGTGCGGCGGTCCTGGCGATACGGATGCGCAAACTGGGCTTTGCCGATGTCCGGCCGCTGCTTGGCGGCATCGACGCCTGGCGCGAGGCGGGCCACCCGGTCTCGCCGCTGGTGCGGCCGGGCAAAGCAACCGGCGAGTTGGCCGCCAACGATCTCATGCAGATGTCCGCGACCTTGCCCGGCGGCTAACGGCGGCACGGACGGCCCCAGAGCCCGGATGCGGCCGGCGTCCATGCCCATCGCAGCCGCTGCCGGCACGTCCCGAAGCATTGCTGCACAGAATGCCTCTTTAACAGTCGTTTTCCGGCTGGAGCCGCGACTTAACGAGGATTGCTGCATTGCGGCAACCTGGTGCGGCCCATAGAAACTGACCCGGCCGCACACCGTCATGCGGCATGGTCGCCGGCGGCCGGCTGGATGACCGAGACTGGCGCCTGTCCGGCCTACCGCAGCGGCTCGTGCCTGGCCGCTCGTTGCCGGGGTCCGCTGGCGGTCCGCTGACTCACGGCGGTTCTGCAGCGCAGGCTGTTCAATGGCCTACCTAGCACCCCCCGAGTTCGTC
>CAXTJW010000074.1:0-12816 GCA_964244305.1 uncultured Acetobacteraceae bacterium | reverse complement strand
TACAGGATCTTAACCCGCAGGGTGGAAAAGAGAGCACCGGGCTGGTGTCCCGGTTCACGGCGCGAAGGGTCGTGGCGCCGACGCAATCGCCTGTGCCGCTGCGGCTGATGTCGCAGACGGACATCGTGAAGATTTTGGCCAACGCCTTTTTGGAGGACTTCAAGATACGCGAGCTGCGTCCGCCGGAGCCCGCCGCCATCGACGCGCTGTTTGCCCGGCTGTCGCTGCAGGCCGGCAGCACGGGGCGGGGCGGCTTTGCGGTTGACGATCTCAGGGTCGACGACATCGAGGAACTGCGGGAGTATTTCGACCTGCATTTCGGCAGCCATCCGATGCTGCAGGCGCTCGGCCCCGCGTATTGGGCGCACGCCGTCGAAGTCATCCCGCTGCTGCCGCCGGAGGCACGGGCCGAGGCCTATGCGCCGCTCTGGAACGGGACGGCGGCCTTCACTGGCGTTGCGCGGCAACTGACCGCAGCGCTGGCGGCGCTCGGCTTTCCCGATACGGCGTTTTGCGGGCTGGACGCGCTGTTGCCCCGCGAAACCAGCGTGTTGGATGCCGACATGGTGTTCGGCCTGGGCGACGTCGCGCGCGGCACGCTGCGGCTCGAGTCCGCGTCCGGCGCATCGGCGCTGATCGACCGGCCGGTGGCGGCGGCGCTGATCGCCGAGATCACGGTGCCGCTGACCGAGCGCCCTTGGGACTTTTTCGACCATACCGACCTGCTGGATTTTCCCGGTGCGCGGACGCGTGAGGAGATCGTCGATCCCGAGAGCTTCCTGGCGCAGCCGGGCCGGCTGGGCCGCGTGTTCCTGCGCGGCAAGGTCGCCTATCTGTTCCAGCGCTACAACGCCGAGCAGGAGATCGCGGCGATGCTGCTGTGCGTCGGCCCGTCGAACCAGGACGTGCAGACGCTGCCCAACATGATCGACGACTGGATCGGCCAGACCATCGGCCCGACCCCGGAGGCCCGCGCCAAGCAGCGCAACAGCCTGTTCCTCGTACTGACCAAGTTCGATGGCGAGTTCGAGGACAAGGCCGGCGAGGATGTCGCGAGCGGCCAGCGCTGGACGGCGCGGCTGCAGGCGTCGCTGCTGGACTTTTTCGGCAAGGCGCACGCCTGGCCGCGCGCCTGGACGCCCGGACGGCCGTTCACCAACACATTCTGGCTGCGCAGCACCGCGATCGGCTTCGCGGCGATCATGGATTACGCGGGCGGTGTCGAAACAGGGGTCGCGTCCCGTGCCGCGGCGGACGTGCTGCGGCGACGGACCGCATACCTCGGCAACGGCCTGATCCAGGCGCATTTCGCCGATCCGGCCCAGGCATGGGACGCGGGACTGTCGCCCGGGGACGGCGGCATCGGCTATCTGGCCGCGGCGCTGCGCCCGATTTGCGATCCACAGACCAAGGCGGACCAGGTCGCCGGCCGCATCGAGGAGCTGGCGGCCGACATGTCGCGCCGGCTACGCCCGTACTTTCATACCGGCGACCTGGCAGCGGAACTGGCGCGGGCCAAGCGGGATGCCAGGGCTGTCGCGCGGGCGTTGCTGGCCTGCGCGCAGGCGCAGATGTTCGGCCCGTTGATCCGGCAGCTGCAGGTGACGCAGGACCTGATCAGCTCGGTTTATTGGGAGCTGCAGTCGAAGCCGGACGATGCGCCGGCGCCGATCGGCACCATGGGCCTGCACAACGACTACCTGAGTGCGCTCGGCGGCCTGCTGGACGATGAGCCGGCCTCGCCCAAGCTGCAGACCCGCGACCGGTTCGACCGCTTTGCCGACCTGGCGCTGGCGGAGTGGAACCGTCAATTGCTGGCGCTCGCCGACGACCCGGCCACGCCGGCCGTGTTCCGAATGCCGCGCGAGCAGGCGGCCAGCCTGGTGAACGAGATCATGGCCGCGTCACGGCGCCTGGAGCTGCGCGACCGCATCGCGCAGGACCTGCGTACGCGCGCCGGCTTTCAGCACCGCAGCCCCGCCGCGGCGCAGAAGCCGATCATGCTGATGGAGGCCGGGATTAACGGCTTCGTGCACCAGCTGGATTTCGACCGCTTGCCGCTCGACCAGCGGCCCCGGCCCGCAGGCAGCAGCCGCGCGGTGTTCACGCCGCGGCCGCCGTTGCAGGGCCAGCCGATGCTGGGAGAGGCTCCGGCCGCGTACGACACGCTGTTCCACATCGACTGGATCGTCGGGATGGCGCGGCTGTTCGAGGACAACGTGCAGGAGGCGTCGGCCTCTGGCCTCGATATCGGCGCGAACGAGGCCTTGGGCGGCATCCTGCGCCAGTTGGAGGCCGCATGACCGTTCGGGCCGAAGCCGATCCGGATCACCCGGCGGGGCATGCGTTGATCTGGGTGACGGGGGCTGCGACGGCGGTGCATGCGCCGGGCTTTCGCGTGCAGCGGGATGCCGGCTGGGGCGACGACAAGCTCGGTCCTGGCGGATGGCAGGGCAGCGACGCGCTGCTGCAGGCCGACCGTGCGGAGGCCCGGGGATCCGATCTCGTGCTGCATGTCGGATGGGACGTCTGCAGATACTTGGAGGCCGGGGTCTACGAATTCTCGGTGCCTACGGCCGGGTTGGCGCAAATGGGGTTGTCATGGCCGGATATCGTGCCGCAGCACGCTGGGATCAGCCGGGCGCCTGATCTGCCGGCTGTGCCCACGGTTGCCGTGGTCGAACCGCCGGGGCCGGCCTCGATTCCGGCTATGCCGCCGCCCGATGCGCCCGCCGCCTTGCCCTCGGGTACGGTCAAAACAGGGGCGCTGGCGGCCAGCCTCGCGGTGCTGATGCTGGGCTTGGGCATGGGCGCTTACTATTGGCTGCATCGCGAGCCGGACCTTACCGAGTTGGCGGCGGCTCCGGCTCCCGAACCGACGCCAGCGCCGGTGACGCCGGTGGCGGCCGGGCTTGGCGGGCTTTCGGTGCCGGATGTGCTGATCCGCGCGCCAAACCCGGCCGCCATTGCCGCAGAGGGCCAACAGCGTCTGCGGTCGGACCGTCGCGACGATGGCCTGCTGTTGCTGGAAGCCGCGGCCGACCGCGCCGATCCCGCTGCCGCAGCCGCGCTGGGCCGGCTCTATGACCCCGTCCTGTTTCAGCCCGGCGGACCCATCCCCCGGCCCGACCCGCGCCAGGCGGCGAGATACTACCGGGACGCCACCCGCGGCGGTGCGGACGTGGCGGCCGCGCGTGAGGCGCTGCGACAGAACCTGCAGGCACGGGTACAGGGCGGCGATCTCGGCGCGACCCTCAACCTGAAGGATTTCTGGCCATGATGCCCCGCCTGCTGGCCGCCTTGCTTGCGCTGCTGCCTGCGGTCGCATTGGCGCAGGCCGCGCCACGGACGCCCTTGCTGATCGAGGGCAAGCAGTCGCTGTATCAGCGCGTCATCGCCCGCCCGGGCGCTACGCTATCGGCGCAGCCCGACGGCCGGAACGCGCAGCCGGTGCCGGGCTTCACCGTTTATTATGTGTATGCGAAGCCGCCGGGTAGCGACAACGTCGGGCGGATCGAGGTCGGGCGCACCGCCGACGGCCACCCGGAAGGCTGGCTGCAGGCAGATAAGGCGATCGAGTGGAAGCATGCGATGGTCGCCGCGTTCACCAATCCGGCCGGCCGCCAACCGGTGCTGTTCCTGCGGTCGGAGCGCGACGAACGGCTGCTGATGATGGACGGCCAGGCCGGCCAGCGTGCCGATGCGCTCCGTGCCGCCGCGGTGGCCCCCGGCGCAGCGGCGGGCCCGGTGCTGGCGATCGAACCCGCGACGGCCGTCGATTTCGCGCGCAACTTCTATCTGATGCCGATCCTCTCGGCGGAGCGCATCGAGCGCGAACTCGGGCCGCCGCTACGCTTGCTGGAGGTGATCTCCGCCCCCGCGGAGGCTCAGCACCCGCCCGTCCCGCCCGTGCAGCCTTCGCAGTTCAAGGCCGGGGTCGTCTTCGTGCTCGACACCACGATCAGCATGCAGCCCTATATCGACCGCACGCGGGAGGCGATCCGCAGCATTGTCGCCAGCATCGGCAATACTCCGGTGCGCGACAACTTCCGCTTTGGGCTGGTCGCATACCGGGACAGCCTGGCCGATAGCCCGGGCCTGGAATACAGCACGCGCGTCTATGGCAAGCCTGATTTCAACCAACCGCCCGACAGCATCAACACCGGCGTGGCCACCGCGCGCGAGGCGACGGCGAGCTCCAACGGGTTTGACGAGGACCCGATCGGCGGCATCAAGGCGGCGCTCGACGAGATCGACTGGGCGCCGATGGCCGGCCGCTACATCGTGCTCATCACCGACGCCGGCGCGCGCCAGGCACAGCATCCGCATAGCCTGACGCACCTCGACATCGCGGAAATCCGTGAGCTGGCGAAGGCCAGGGGCGTCGCCGTGTTCGCGATCCACCTGCTGACGCCCGAGGGCCGCGCCCGGCACGACCACGAGCCGGCTGCGGCGCAGTACCGCGAGCTGACGCAATTCGGTGCGGCCGGGCCGCTGTATTACCCTGTTCCGAACGGCGCGCCGGATGCGTTCGCCCGCACGGTGCAGGAGCTGACCCGCGCCCTGCTGAGCCAAGTTGGCGAGGCCGCCGGCCGGCCCGTGCCAGCGCCCGCCGCCACAGCGGCAACGGCGACTCCGGAATTGCAGGCGGCGGTGCGCGTGGTCGGGGAGGCGATGCGCCTGACTTATTTGGGCCGGGCGCAGAACACCCAGGCACCCGATGTGGTGCGGAGCTGGACCACGGACCGCGATCTGCAGGACCCGGCGATCTCCAGCCTGGACGTCCGGGTGCTGCTGACCCGCAACCAGCTGTCGGATTTGGCGCACAGCCTGCAAACGATCCTGCAGGCGGGGCTGGCGGGCCGCACCGAGCCGCGCACCTTCTTCACCCAACTGCGCGCGACCTTCGCCGCCGCAGCGCGGGATCCGCAGCACATCGCCGGCGCTCAGCGCATCGGCGCGCTGCTGGGCGAATACCTGGACGATTTGCCATATCAGTCGGAGATCATGGACATCCAGGAGGCCGACTGGGTCGCGATGGGCGCCATCGCACAGCGCTCCGTGCTGAACAGCATCGAGGCGAAGCTGCGGCTGTATCAGGAGTTCCAGTCGAACGCCGACCTTTGGGTGGACTTGTCGGGCTCCCGCAGCCCCGGCGAGGCGCTGTTTCCGGTGCCGATCGAAGCGTTGCCTTGAACGAAGCCCGATTTTGACGACGGAGCTGCTCCGGGCCGAGGGCATCAGCCGCAGCGTCGCCGCCGTCGGCTGCCGGTTCACGCTGCTGATCGAGCGGTTCGAGGTCGCGCCGGGCTCGCGCGTCGCCGTCGTGGGGCCGTCCGGCTGCGGCAAGAGTACGCTGCTGGCCATGATGGCGTTGGCGTTGCGCCCCGATCCCGGCCCCGCTGCCAACGAGGCGTTGACGCTCGCCGGCGTCGACGCGCTGGCGTTGTGGCGTACGGGCCAGGGTGGCGCGCTCGCGGCGCAACGGGCGCGGCACGTCGGTTTCGTGCCGCAAACCGGCGCGCTGCTGCCGTTCTTGAGCCTGCGCGACAACATCATGCTACCGCAGCGTATCCTGGCCCGGCCCGATGCAGCCCGCGTCGATGCGCTCGCCGAGTTCCTGGAAATTTCGGACATCCTGGACCGCAGGCCAGCGGCGGTGTCGGTCGGGCAGCGTCAACGGGCCGCCGTCGCCCGTGCCCTCGCGCATCGCCCCGACGTCGTGCTGGCGGACGAGCCGACCGCCTCGGTCCATCCCGCGCAGGCCGACGAAATTTTGGATTTGCTGACCCGCATGGCGGCCGAGGACGGCGCGGCGCTGGTCATCGCCACGCATGACGCAGCACGGGCGTTAGCGGCCGGCTACGCCATCGCACCCTGCCGGCCCGATGCGAGCTCGTCGACAACCCGGTTCTGCTGGCCGGCATGAGGCAGTGGGGCCTGGCGATCCGGCTCGCGATGGCGGACCTTTTGGCCGAGCGGCTGATGGCGTCATGCACGGTCCTCGCCCTGGCGGCGGTGCTCGCGCCGTTGGTGATCCTGGCCGGGCTGCGCGCCGGCGTGATCCAGGGCCTGCGTGAGGCGCTGCTGCAGGATCCGCGGGCGCGTGAGATCGTCACGGCGTCGAACCGCAGCTTCGACGCGGCCCTGCTCGCCCGGATCGCTGCCCGGCCGGATGTCGCGTTCCTCGCCCCGCGCACCCGCACCCTGGCGGCGAGCCTGCTGATCGAGCGCCCGGACGCACCGGGCGCCGGCGTCCGGATCGAGCTGATCGCGACCGCGCCGGGCGATCCGCTGCTGCCGGTTGGTCCTACGGGGACCGATAGCGTCGTGCTGACTGCGTCCGCTGCGGCACGGCTGCAGGCCAGCGCCGGGGTGGCCTTGGTTGGGCGGCTGGCCCGCGTGCTGGATGGGCGGCGGGAGCACATCGCGCTGCCGCTCACGGTGCAGGCGGTCGCGCCGCCATCGGCGTTCCCGCGGGATGCCGCCTTCGTGCCGCTGGCCTTGGCGGTGCTGGTCGAGGACTACCAGGATGGCCGGGCCACATCGCCGGATGCTGCGGCGCTGGTTGCGCCCGATCGCCCGGAATACGCAGGATTTCGCCTCTATGCCCGGCGGTTGGAGGCGGTGCCGGCGCTGGATGCGGCGTTGCAGGCGCAGGGGATCGAGGTCGTGTCCCGTGCCGCCGACATCGCCGGCCTGCTGCGCATCGACCGCAGCCTGGGCCTGCTGTTCGGCTTGGTCGCGGGGTTGGGCGGGCTCGGGTTCCTGGTGTCGCTGGGCGCCGGGCTGTGGGCGAACGTGGAGCGGAAGCGGGTCCCGCTGGCGCAATTGCGGTTTTTGGGACTGCGGGCCGGGTCCCTGCGGCTGTTTCCCATGGCGCAGGCGGCTGTGCTGGCCATGCTGGGCGTGGCAGCAGCCTCGGCGGCGGCGCTGGCGGCCTCCGTTTTGGTTAACCGTGTCTTTGCCGGCGCCCTCGCGCTCGATCGTCCGCTTTGCCTCATCACGCCGGGGCTGGCGGCCACGGCGGCGGCGATTACGCTGGGCGGCGCGATGCTGGTTGCCGCGGCCGCCGGCACCCGCGCCGCCCGGGTCGAGCCGTGGGAGGGAATGAGCGCACCATGAACCCGAAGCGCCTGGCGGTGGCGATCGCGCTGCTGTCTACCGACGCCCACGCGGCCGAGTGGGATCCGCGCTGGTTCAACCCGCAACCGGCGGAGGGCGACCTTATCCTGCCGATGCCGTGCGGCGGCGCGATGGCGTTCCGGGCGGTGGACGTGCCGTCTGGCACCGGGCCGCTCGACGACCGCGCGCTGACGTTGGGTCAAGCCGATACCGAGCTCGGCTACAGCGAATACCTGCACGGCGCGTTCCTGGCCGCGCCATTCCCGATGCCGGAGGGCTCCGGAAGGCGGTTTTATCTCGGCAAATACGCCGTGACGCGGGACCAGTTTGCGGCGCTCTCGGCCAAATGCCCGGACGCGTCGGCGTCGGGGCGGGTGGCGCAAACGATGATTTCCTGGCCGGACGCGGTCGCCTACGCCGCGCAGTGGTCGTCCTGGCTGCTGAAGAACGCGCGTCCCCGGCTGCCGGCCCGCGGCAATGCGACCGGCTATGCGCGGCTGCCGACCGAGGACGAGTGGGAGTATGCGGCCCGCGGCGGCGACCGGGTTTCGGAGGAAGAGTTCCTTGCGCCAACCTGGCCCATGCCCGGCGGGCCCGAACGGTATGTATTGGCCGGCAGCCGCGCGGCAGGGGGCCGGGTGGGCCAGGTTGGGCAGCGCCTGCCGAACCCGCTCGGCCTGTATGACATGCTGGGCAACGCTGGTCAGATGATGCTCGAACCCTATCGCCTGAACCGCGTCGGCCGCCCGCATGGGCAGGCCGGCGGCATCGCGGTGCGCGGCGGCGATTACACCGGGTCTAGCCCTGCGAGCCTGCGCACCGCGATGCGGATCGAGATCCCGCCCTTCGACCCGACAACCGGCGAGCCGACGCGATTGCCGACGATGGGCTTTCGCCTGGTGCTATCGGCCACCGCGGTCGACGGGCTGCCGGAGGTCGAGCGCGCCCGCGCCGCCTTTGCCGAGGTCAGCGGCGCCCGGCAACAGACGGCCGACGACCCGCAGGTCGTCCTCAAGGCGATCCGGGAGCAAACGGTCGACGACGGCCTGCGCCAGAGCCTCGACCGCCTGTCGGCCCGGCTCGCGAGCGACCAGCGCGAGCGTGCGGACGCCGCCAACCTGGCCCTGCTGGCACAGTTGGAGGCCGGCGCGCTACTGGCGCAGAACGTGTGGGATTTCACCAACCGCGCCCGCATTCAAACGGAGATCGGCCGCGACCTGACCAAGCCCGACGACCAGCGCTTCGCGAAGGAGGCAGCGGCGCGCAACCTGGCCCAGGCGGACGCGTCGATGGACGGCTACATGCGCCTGGTGCGGCAGATCGCGACCGGCCCGGCCCGGCTGGCGATCGCGGCGCAGATGGGCGTCCTGCGGCAAGAGGTCTCGGCACGGTCGCAAAATACCATGCTGCCGTTCCTGCCGCTGCTGCAGCAGCACGCTGCGACGCTCGTGGAGGGCCGGCCGATGCAGCGGGACGCGGCCAAGGCGCAGATCACGGTCCTGACCCGCGCCGAGGTACAGGGAGCGCGTTAAACTCCGGTGAGTTGGTCCCTCACTCGCCGTTCATGCTCCTCCAACCTACGGACCTGCTCATCGGTCGCGCCGCCCTGCAGGCCGGCACGCTCGCGCTGCAAGGCGTTCAACTCGGCTTGCGCGTCGCTCAACCGGATCTGGCTTATTTCGCCGCGAGCGTGAGCGGCAATGAGACGGGTCCGAAGTTGTGCAGTCTGCCGATCGAGTGCGCCCAGGCGAAGGCGGGCCTGGTCACGGGTAAGCAGCGCCTGGCTGGCTCGCGCGCCCTCATCCCGCGCTTGGACGCGGTTTTGCGACGCAGCCATACTCTGTTGTGCAAGTTCAGACCGTTGATCCTGATTGCGCGTGGCATAGCTGCCTGAGGCTGCACAGCCGATGCCGCTGAGAAAGCCAGCCTGCGACGGATCACACTGTTGCGGAGTACAAGCGGCAAGTCCGCATAGCGCCAGATAGATTAAAGGCGCTCTCACAGCGACCTGCCGTCCAGCATGCGGCTCATCCGCACTTGAGCCTGCTCCGTCTGCTTGGCGGACTCGTCAACATCCGCAGCCGATCGTAAAAGTTGCCCGTTGTTCGCGCCTGTCGTGAAACGGGCATTCTGCCGCATCGTAGCCGCAGACTTGTGCGCCTCCCTAATGCTTTGAGTCATAGCTGCGTTGTCTGCTTGAAATTTGGCGATCCCGGATTGGTATTGCGCCTGGGTGATCTGCCCCGCATGCAACGCTCCGTTCAGGCGCTTCGCATCCGCCGTTGCCTGGTCGGCCACTTGCCCGGAGGCCTGTGCCGAAGCGCGAAAGGCGTCTGCATCCGCGCTCGCCTGCTGAATTGCGTCCCTGTACTGCGCCTCGGTGCTCGATCGGTTCAGGTTGTTGCGCGCTACCGCATAGCCGGCGCCGGCGCCAAGCGCGCCTCCGGCCGTCGCGCCGATCAGCGTGGCCTGAGCGCGGTTCCGCCCGCCGAACGCAAGCCCGGCAGCGCCGCCAAGCAAAGCGCCCGCCACCGCACCCTCGCCGACGGTCTGGTTGAACCGTGCGTTGGATTGGCGAAGCTGGTTTTGCGCAGGGCTGAGACTGGCGTCATAGGCTCCGGCCCCTCCCGCCCCTCCAGCACAACCGCTGAGCATAAGGCCGGAAGCCGCCGCAAAGGCGATGGCACGCAACCGGAGCAACGAAAACCAAGAAACCATGTGACGACCTTCCGAAGAACAGCGTCATTGGAACCTAGCCTACATGTTGCTAACTCAAAATGGTTTTTCCAGGGACGATGGTGTCGCAACGGACGCTTCCGCCGGCAAGTCCGGCTCCCAGCCGCCACCAAGCGCCTTATACAGCGCCACCAAATTGGACGAGACGGTTGCGGTGCTGTCCGAAAGCTGCTGGTCCGCCGACAGCAAGGTGCGTTGCGCCGTCAGCACCTGCAGGAAGTCGGTAAGGCCCTGGCGGAACTGGTTCTGCGCCAAACCGAGCGCCCGGCGAGCTTGCGCTGCCTGCGCCATCAGCCGGGTGCGCCGGCGCTGCTCCGCGCCATAGGCGATCAGCGCGTTGTCCACGTCGGTGAACGCCTGCAGCACCGTCTTTTGAAAGTTCGCCGCGGCTTCCTGCTGCGCCGCCTCGCGCAATTGGAGGGTGCCGCGCAGCCGTCCGCCCTCGAAGATCGGGATCGTCAGGCTGGGGCCGAACGAATAGGTGCCGGCCGACCAGCCGAGATTCTTGAACTGCAGTGCCTGCAGCGCGACGCTCCCGGACAACGTCAGCTTCGGATAGAAATCCGCCTTCGCCATGCCGATGTCAGCGGTCGCGGCATGGAGCGTCGCCTCCGCCTGGCGGATGTCCGGACGGCGCCGGGCCAGCTCCGACGGCAGGCCGACCGGCACCTTGGGCGGCACCGGCGGCATTGGCTTCCGCGGCGACAGCTCGGCCTGCAGCGACGCGGGCGGCATGCCGAGCAGCAAGCCGATGGCGTTGATCGACTGCGCTTCCTGTTGTTCCAACTGCGGTATGTTGGCGGCGGTCGCCTCGACCTGCCCCTGCGCATTGGCGACATCGAGGTCGGTCGCCAGGCCGCCCTTGAACCGCTCGCTGGTGAGCATGGCGCTCTGCTGCGCGCTGGACAGGTTGTCGCGGGTGATGCGCAGCGTCTCCTGGGTGCCGCGGAGCTGGACGTAGTCGCGCGCCACCTCGGCGATCGAGGACAGCAGTTGCGAGCGCCGCGCCTCGGTCGAGGCTTCGAGCGTGGCATCGGCGCTTTCGACCGCCCGACGCACCCGGCCCCAAAGGTCGAGCTCCCACGACGCGTCGAACCCGCCCTGGAACAGGTCGAACGGGGGGACGCCGGTGCCGCCGGTTGGGATTGCGCCCTGCTGGCCGCCAAGCCCGTTCGACTGCGTGCCGGGCGAACCGCTGCTGGAGCCGCCACTGCCACCGCCACTGCCGATCGCGCTGATGACGCCCTGCTTGCTCAAACGCTCGCGGGTATAGGACGAGTTGCCGTTGACCTGGGCAAATTGATCCGCCGCGGTGATGCCGCGCTGAGCCCGGCTCTGCGCCAGACGGAACGTCGCCGCGCGCACGTCGAGGTTGCCGGACGCGACCCGGTGCACGAGGTCGGTCAGCATCGGATCATTGAACTGCTTCCACCACTCGGGGTCGATCGGCTCGGCGACCGGCATGCTGGCCTCGAGTTTCTGCGGCGTGTCGGCGCGCGACCCGAACCAGGTGGCGGGGGACCAGAAGCCGGGCCGCTCGAAGTTCGGGCCGACGGTGCATCCGCACAACAATACTGCACAAAACAGCGGGGCCGCGATCGGCGTTCGTTTAATGGCCACCCGCGGACGCCCCTTTCGGCAAGTTGGGCAGGAACAGCACCAGCGGCGCCGCCACGAGCGCGATGACGGCGAGGATGGTGAACACGTCGATATAGCTCAGCATCGACGCCTGGCGCTGCACCGCCTGCGAGATCGGTCCGAGCGGAACTCCGAAGCCATAGCCGTTATAGGGCGTGACATGCTCGGCGAGGCGCTCGTGGTGGAACTGCCCGCGCCACTGCAGCTGCGTCGTGGCGATCGACACGCCGAAGCTGCCGCCGAGGTTGCGCATCAGGTTGATGATCGCGCTGGCATCGCTGTTTTTATCGGGTGGCACTCCGGTGAACTGCACCGCCGACAGCGGGATGAAGATGAACGGCAACCAGAGCACCTGCAGCATGCGCGACAGCGAGACATCCCAGAACGACACCTGGATGTCCAGACCCGAGGCATAGTTCAGCGCCCCCGCCGTGCCCAGCAGCGCCGAGAAGATCAGCCATTTCGGCTGGATCAGCCGCCCGGTGACGAGGCCGGCGATCGGCATGACGAACAGCGAGACGATGCCGGCCATGCCCAGGGTCAGGCCCGCCGTCGTCGCGTCGTAGCCCATCAGCTCCTGGGTCATCTGTGGAATAAGCTGCGTCGTCGAGATGATGATGAAACCGAACAGGAACATGACGACGTTGCTGATGGCAAAGGCCGGGATCTTGAACAGCCGCAGGTTCATGATGGGCTGCGGATGCACCAGCTCCCAAATCACCAGCGCGATCAGGCTCGCGATGGAGACGATGGTGAGGGTCAGGATGAAGGGCGAGCTGAGCCCGTCGTCGCGCTCGAACCGGTCCAGCACGACCTGCAGCGTGCCGAAGCCGACGGCTACGAGCGCAAAGCCGAGATAGTCGATTTTCAAGCCGCGGGCGAGCAGCTTCCGACGGTCGGCCTGCACGACCTCGGAGTCGTAGACGAACAGCCAAGTCAGCGCGAGCGAGAGCAGGCCGACCGGCAGGTTGATCAGGAACACCCAGTGCCAGGAGTAGCTGTCGGTCAGCCAGCCGCCAAGCACGGGTCCGACCGCGGGCGCCGTCACGACGGTGAAGCCATACAGCGAGAACGCCAGCGCGCGCTGCTTCGGCGTGAAGCTATCGGCGAAGATCGACTGCTCGGTGGGGGCCAGGCCGCCGCCGCCGACGCCTTGCAGCACGCGGAACAGCAGCATCATCCCGAGCGTCGTCGCGAAGGCGCAGGCGACGGACGCCAAGGTGAACAGCGCGACGCAGCCCATGTAGAAGCGCTTGCGCCCGAGCACGTTCGACAGCCAGCCGCTGATCGGCAGGATGATCGCGTTGCTCACGAGGT
>CAXTJW010000073.1:0-12918 GCA_964244305.1 uncultured Acetobacteraceae bacterium | reverse complement strand
TGGGCCTGCCGCCCGGACCGGTCGAGCCGGCGGCGGTGATGCAGGCGATCCTGCGCGCCCCGGCCGACCTGCTGTATTTCGGCGGCATCGGCACCTACGTGAAGGCCGGCGCGGAGAGCCAGGCGGAAGCCGGGGACCGTGCCAACGACGCGATCCGAGTCAATGGCGCCGAGATCCGGGCGCGCATCATCGGCGAGGGCGCGAACCTCGCGATCACCCAGGCCGGCCGTATCGAATACGCGCGCGCAGGTGGCCGGGTGAACACGGATGCGCTGGACAACTCCGCCGGCGTGTCGACCAGCGACCACGAAGTGAACATCAAGATCCTGCTGGCCGACGCCGAGCGGGAGGGCGCGCTCACCCGGCGGCAGCGCGACGACCTGCTGACCGCCATGACGGCCGAGGTCGGGGCGCTCGTGCTGCGGGACAACCACCAGCAATCGCTCGCGGTATCGCTCGAGATGCAGGACGGCGTGCGCGACCTCGGGTCCCACGCGGCGCTGATGGCGCGACAGGAGGCGGAGGGAACGCTCGACCGCGCGGTTTCGGGCCTGCCGGACGCGGCGGCGCTGCAAGCACGAGCGGCGGCCAACGAGGCACTGCTGCGGCCCGAGGTGGCGGCGCTGCTTCCCGTCGTGAAGCTGTGGCTCACGGAGGCGATCGAGGGCGCGCCTCCTGCCCAAGACTTGACCGCCGATCCGGCGTTCGCTCCGGCCCTGCTGGATTACTTCCCCGTCGAGCTGCGCGAGGGGTTCGCCCGTTTCGTGCGCGGCCACCGGCTGCGGCGGGAGCTGATCGCGACGACGATCGCCAACGCCGTCGCCAACCGGCTCGGCCCGGCGGCATTGGGGCGCCTCACCCTGGACAGCAATCCGGTCCGCGTCGCCCGGGCGGCCTGGCTGGCGGGGGAGCTGTTCGGGTTCGAGGCCCTGTACGACGCGATCGATGCAGCGCCGGCCTCCGCTGCGGTCCGGCTCGATGCCCTGCTGGCGGTGCGGCGGCTGCATGAGCTGGCGGCGCGCGACCTGCTCGACGCGGCCGAATTGAACGATCCGCTCGAAACGGCCATCGCGACGCTGCGCCCGGGCATCGCCGCGCTGGCCGCGTCGGCCTCGTTGCAGGCGGCGGGCACCCCGGCGGCACAGCGCCTGCGAGACGCCGGGCTGCCCGATGAGTTGGCGGCGCAGGTCGCGGCGGCGCCGTCCCTGGCCGCTGCGCCCGCTATCGTGCGCCTCGCCGAGAGCCTTGACGTGCCGCCGGCGGATGCCGCTGCCGCATGGCAACGCGTCGGCCAGTCGCTCGGGATCGAGGATTTGCGCGCCGCAGTCGGGGCCGTGCCGACCTTGGGCAGCTTCGCCGGCCGGGCGAAGGCCGCTCTGTTCGCCGATCTCACCGCGGCGCAGATCGGCCTGGCCCGGGCCGCGATGCACGGCGCGGATCCGGCGCAACGGCCGGGCGCGTCCACGGTGCTGCAGCTCGCGCGTGAGGCTGCGGCCGCGCCGGATTTTGCCGGCCTCACGGTGGCGACGCGGGCTGTTGCCGCCATGGTTCGCTGAATTTTCCTAACTCGGCTTGGCAATCCGGTCCCGCTGCGGCTAATGTCGGTGCTTCCAAGTGCGAGAGTATCTATTATGGCGAACGGTACGGTTAAGTGGTTCAACGCCGACAAGGGTTTCGGCTTCATTCAGCCGCAGGACGGCAGCAAGGATGTGTTCGTGCATATCACGGCGCTGCAGGCAGCCGGCATCAACAACCTGAACGACGGCCAGAAGGTCACATACGACGTGGTCGCGGAGCGCGGGAAGCAGGCAGCGGCGAATCTGAAGCTTGCCTGATCAACGGCGCGGCATGGGCCGGCAACTCTCGACGACGCCGCCGCCCCTCGTCAGGGGGGATTCGCGGTTTCGTTTGCGGATCTGCTTCATCGGCGGCGGACCCCGGCCGTTCGGCTGGGAGGTCTGCGACGACGAGGACGGCCGCAGCGTGCGGCGGTCCTCGGACCGTTTCCGCACGTCGTCCGATGCGTGGGAGGCTGGCTCTGCGGTGCTGAGCGACCTGGACCTCAGCGACCGGTAACCGCGTAGCGCTACCAAGGACACGCCGTTGGCACGAATACCCTATGCCGACACGGCCAGCCCCCAAACGCGGGAGCTGGCCGAGCGCATCGTCCGGGAGCGCGGCAGCGTGCTGCATCTTTACGCGATGTTGCTGCATAGCGGTCCGGTTGCCGAGGGCTGGCTGCGCTACCTCACTGCCATCCGACATGAGTGCTCACTGCCCGGCGCGTTGCGGGAACTGGTTATCATGCGTGTGGCGCAACTCAACGGCGCCCCGTATGAGGCGCAGCAGCACGCGCCGATCGCGTTGCGCGAGGGGATGACGCAAGCGCAGATCGATGCCCTCGGGCAATGGGCGGAATGCGGCCTGTTCGACGATACCCAGCGCGCGGTGCTTGCCTATTGCGACGCCATGACCCGCACGGTGCATGTTCCCGACAACGTGTTCGCGGCGGTGCGCCGGGTCATGGACGACCGGAACTTGGTCGAGCTCACTGCGACGATCGGCGCCTACAACATGGTGTCCCGCTTCCTCGAGGCGATGCAGATCGACGCGCAAGACGACATCGGGAATACGGCGTAGTGGGCTTGCTCAGGCTCGACGGCAAGGCCGCCATCGTGTTCGGCGCCGGGTCGATCGGGCCCGGCTGGGGCAACGGCAAGGCCACGGCGGTGCTGCTCGCCCGCCAAGGCGCCATGGTGTTCGCCGTCGACGTGAACGCCGAGGCGGCCGGCGAAACGCTGTCGATCATCCAGACGGAGGGCGGCAAAGCCGTCGCACACGTCGCCGACGTCACGTCGTCGCACGAGGTATCGGCGGCGGTCGAGGCGTGCGTCGGCGCTTTCGGCCGGCTCAACATCCTGGTGAACAACGTCGGCGGGTCGGCCCCGGGCGGAGCCGAGGGCATGGCGGAAGCCGAGTGGGAACGCCAGATCGACTTCAACCTGCGCAGCGCCTTCCTGGGCTGCAAGTTTGCGCTGCCCCATCTGAAGCGGCAGGGCGCGGGCGCGATCGTCAACCTATCGTCCATCGCCGCGCTGCGAATGAGCGCGGGCCGGCCGCATGTGGCCTATAGCGCCGCAAAATACGCCATTTTCGCGCTGTCGAAATCGGTCGCGATGGAGAATGCCCGCGCCGGCGTGCGCTGCAACACCGTCGTGCCCGGCCTGATGCACACGCCGCTCGTCGAGGCGCGGCTGGTGCGCCAACTCGGCTCCAACAACGCCGAGGAGCTGATTGCCAAGCGCAACGCCCAGGTGCCGATGGGCAAGATGGGCGACGCCTGGGACGTGGCACATGCCGTGCTGTTCCTGGTTTCGGACGAGGCGCGCCACATCACGGGCACGGAGATCATCGTCGACGGCGGCATTTCGGCGGCAATGCCCTAAAGCCATCCGGCGCAAGACTGCGCAGCCGGACCATTCCGTGCGACGGCCCTGCGCTATCCCTCCGTCACCGATAAGGCCGCGTGGATCAGCGCAAGGTGGCTCAGGGCCTGCGGCATGTTGCCCAACATCGCGCCGGTCGCCGGGTCCATCTGCTCGTGCAGCAGACCGAGATTGCCGCCGGTGACCGCCAGCAGCGCATTCATCTGCTGCACCGCCGCGTCCCGCTCACCCAACAGGGCGAACGCCTCCACCAGCCAGAACGCACAGGCGAGGAACGTGCCCTCCTCCGCCGCCATGCCGGAGTAGCGATACACCAGCGGACCCACGCACAGCTCCCGCCGCACCGCCTCGCGGGTGAGGGCCAGCCGGTCCCGGCGCTCGAAGCCGAAGCGGGTCGCGAGCAGCAACGAGGCGTCCAGCCGCTCGGTCCCGGCGTGCAGCGCGTAGCTTTGCTTCGCCTCCGACCAGCAATGCGCGTCGACCCAATCGCGGATCCGGTCCCGCTCGCGCCGCCAGCGGTTGGCGTGGCTCGCGTCGATCTGCCCCGCCCCGGCCAAGGTCACCGCCCGGTCGAGCGCCGTCCAGCAGCCGAGCTTCGACATGGTGTAGTGCTCGGCCGCCTCCAGCTCCCAAATGCCGGAGTCGCGGCTGCGCCATAGGTCGGCGCAACGGTCGGTCAGCTCGGCCAGCAGACGCCGGGTCACGAGGTCGAGCACATGGCCGCACTCGACGAACAGCGCGGCAGTTTCCAGCAGGTCGCCAAACACGCCGAGCTGCAGCTGCTCGCGCGCGCGGTTTCCCTCACGCACGGGCCGGCTGTTGCGATAGCCCGGCAGGTCGAGTTCCCGCTCCTCTGGTGCGAGGTCGCCGTCCAAGCTGTACATCGTCCGCAGCAGGCCGCCATGCCGGCGTATGGTGGCGGTCAGCCAGGAGAACGCCGCCTTCGCCTCCTCGACCGCGCCGACGCGCAGGAACGCCTTGATGGTGTAGGCGACGTCGCGGACCCAGGCGAAGCGGTAGTCATAGGTCTTACCGCCGCCGATCCACTCCGGCAGCGAGGTCGTCGCGGCGGCGGCCGTGGCCCCCGTCGGCGTGAACAGCAGCAGCTTGAGTGCCAACGCGCTGCGCCGCACCGCCTCCACATAGGCGCCGTCATAACTCAGATTGTCCGACCACTCGCGCCAGGCCTGATCCGACCAATCGATCCGCCCGTCGATCGCCTCCAGCGGCGGCAAGATCAGCGGCTCATTGGCGGAGGCCAGCAGCGCCAGCACCGTGCGCGAGCCCGGCCGCGTCGCCATGCGGGCCAACAGCCGGTCATCGGCCTCGATCAGGCGCTCGACGTTGTCGCTGGCGCGAAAGGCGGCCAGGATGCCGTCGATGTGCAGCACGTCGCCATGCGGGCTCGGCTCGCGCCATGGATTGGCCTGATCGAGCCGCCGCCCGGGCCGGATTTCGATGTTGAACTCGACGACGCCCGCGAGGCCCTCGATGCGGTGCGCCAGCTCGCTCCACGGCAGCCGGCCGGACGGTCCGCTATTGAGCGAATACGTCACCCGTGCCCGGCCGCTCGCAGTGACGAAGACCTGCTCCAGCACGTTGCTGCCGGGGCGGTAGGCGCGCTCGACCGTGAACGGCCCGGCTGGCGCGATGGAGAAGCGTCCGCCGCCGTCGCCCGCCAGCAGGCGGTCGAACAGCGGCGGGCTGTCCAGGTTGGGCACGCACCACCAATCAATCGAGCCATCCGACCCGACCAATGCAACGCTGCGCCCGTCGCCGAGCGCGGCATACTGGTCGAGCGGCAGCCACTCGCCGTCGCGGGCGCTCCCTTCCCGGATATCGGTCACGGCAGGTGGTTGCCCCCCGTGACGCCATAGATCTCCCCGGTCACGAAGCTCGACTCCTGCGACGCGAGCAGCACGTAGATCGGCGCGCACTCCGCCGGCTGACCGGGACGGCCCATGGGGACCTCGGTGCCGAAATCGGGGATCTTTTCGCCGGGCTGGCCACCGCTAGGCTGCAGCGGGGTCCAGAACGGGCCGGGCGCCACGCCGTTGACCCGGATGCCCTTCTTGATCACCTGCTTCGCCAACGCGTGGGTGAACGCGGTGATCGCCGCCTTGGTCGAGGCATAGTCCAGCAGCGTCGGCGACGGCTGATACGACTGGATCGACGTCGTGTTGATGATCGTGGCGCCCGGCGGCATGTGCGGCAGCGCCGCCTTGCACAGCCAGAACATGGCGTAGACGTTGGTGCGGAAGGTGGCGTCGAACTGCTCGGTCGTGATGTCGGCGATGTCCTTCTGTGCCGTCTGCTTGCCCGCGTTGTTCACCAGGATGTCGATGCCGCCCAGCGCGATCCGGCCGTCCTCGATCAACCGGTTGCAGAACGCCTCGTCCCGGATGTCGCCCGGTATCGCCACAGCTTTGCGCCCGGCCGCCTCGACCAGGGCCACGACCTCCGACGCGTCCTTCTCCTCGGAGGGAAGGTAGTTCAGCACCACGTCCGCCCCCTCGCGCGCGAAGGCGATCGCCACGGCACGGCCGATGCCGCTATCCGCCCCGGTAATGATCGCGCGCCGGCCCGCCAGGCGGCCGAAACCATGGTAGCTGTGCTCGCCGCAGTCGGGCTTCGGGTCCATCTCGCTATCCAGGCCCGGCGCCGACTGCGGCTGCTTGTCGAACTTCGGTTGCGGATACTGCTTGGTCGGATCCTGCATCGCCCACTGGTTTTGCGTTGTGCCGCTCATATACCATGCTCCTTCAAGCCTTGTGAGCGCGGGCTAACGTTGGGCCAACCAAGCGGTTTTGCTCCGCTTTGGGCGATCAAGCGTCTTTTGATCGCCCTTGGCCCGCCGTATCCTCACAAAACCGAGTGCATGGAGAGCGTCTTGACCCGTTTCGCCGTAATGCTTTTCGCCCTAACGATCGCAACCGCTGCCGCGGCGCAGCCCAATCCTGGCCTGGACGCCGCGGCGCGCAACTATCCGCGTCTCATCCTCGGCGGCAACGTCCGGGCTACGAACGGCTCCCCGCCCTACGCCCACGCCTGCCCGGCCGCCGGCGCCCGCGTGGAACAGCGCGGCGGCCCGGCGTTCGAATACCTCGGCGCCAGCGCAGACAACCCCGACCTTTGCCGCATGCGCGTCGGCTCTGACGTGATCGAGGGCTGGCATGCCATCTGGCTCACCGATTGGCCCGGCGTCGAGCAGGCCATCCCAGCGCTGCGGCGCGTGATCCAGGGGCGCACCGGAACCGTTGCCGGCTTCGACGTGCGCATGGCCCCGGGCTATCAATGGCACGACCTGATCCGCAACGAGGGCGTCGAAGATATCAACCTGCTCGGCACAGTTTATCACGCGCTCAAGATTTCGCATTACCGGGAGGGGTTCGGCGGCAATGGCTATCGGTCCGTCTCGACGGTATGGAAGGACATCCCGACCGGCTTGATCCTGTATGCGACCTACAACCACATCGCCGGAAAGCCGGAGCTGGACGACCCGCTGATCCCGACCGCGATCGTCCCGGCGCCATAAAAACCTGTCATTGCGAGGAGCGCTGGCGACGCGGCAACCCAGGGCCGCAAGCACGAATATTGGCCCATGCGGCACTGGATTGCCGCGCCGAAGCCGGCTCGCAATGACGGTTTGGACTAGAATCCCAATTCATCGAGCGCCCGGTGTGCCGCACGCCGTAGCGCCTGTTCGATGGTGACAAGGAAGTCGCCGCCGCTGGTCTCGGTCGTCCAGGGGTCCATCGTGGTCGAGATCAGGAAATCGACTCCGAGTTCGCCGGCCGGCTCGACTCCCATCCGCTCCGAGAACAGGTCGACGAAGCGGTGGCCATAGACCGCCGGGTCGTAGCGCGAGCTGGTGAGGATCAAGTCCAGCCCGTCGAAGTCCGCCCGCGGCTCGATCATGCTGCACAGCGAGAACACGCGCTCGTTGAACAGGTTGGCCCGTGCCAGGTCCGTGTTCATGCCGGTCTCGGTGCGGAAATTGAGCGCGAAGGCGAGGATGACCTGGTCCGAGCCGAGCTGGCTGAACAGCTCCCGCGCCGACGCGTCGTCCTGCAGCAGCTCGCTCAGCGCAGTGTTGTCCAGGTCCACGAACTGCCGGATCAGCGCGCGCTCGGCCGCGATCTCCGGCGCCCGGCCATGCGCCCGCTCGGCCGGGGTGCGATTGAACAGCGTGATGGTGAAACGCGGGTCCTCCAGCGTCCGCAGCCGCGCGAACATGCGCTTCGATGTCCAGATGCACTGGCCCAGGATCCGGCCATAGCCGCTGCGGTCCGGCCGGATCACCCGGTGCGCGAGCCACACCGCCGCCGCCGACGCGCCAGGCTTGCTGCCCTCCACGCCATAGACGCCGATCGTCGGCTCCGCCTGGCTGTGGAACACCACCGGCGCCCGCAGCGAGATCGCGTCCCGGATCGCCGCGTTGCGGTAGCACAGCGCGCCGGCGGGATAGGGAATGTAGCCGGCCTTGTGCGGATCGACCGTGATGCTGTCGGCCTGACCGAGCGCCGCATACTGCCGCTGCACATACGCGCTCATCGCCTGGGTCGGGATCTGCTTGCGGCAGTCCGGCTCGCGCTCGTCGCGCAGCATGGAGCGGAAATAGCCGCCCCAGGCCGCATCCGCGTGCACCACGAAGTTGCAGCCCTGCGCGCGATACCGGTCGCGCAACGCCAGCAGGCCCTCCAGCGGGTCGACCGCGCTCTCCTCCGTGCTGCCGATCACCGCCACCACCGCGAGCAGCGGCATGCGCCGGCGCAGCAGGATATTCAGCGTCGCCTCGACGTGCTCCAGGTCGAGCCGGGCGTCGTGGTCGACCCGCTGCACCAGCAGCGCGTTCTGCCCCATGCCCAGCAGGGTCGCCGCCTTCGGCCAGGAGTAGTGCCCGGTCGCCGGTGCAAGGAACACCGGCGGCTCCTGCACGTCGGGCATGAAGTTGCGGTAGAAGCCCATCAGCCCGGTGTTCTGCACGGAATACGGCATCAACGCCTGCGTCAGTGCCTCCGGAGCGATGCCCAGCGCCGCGACCGCCGTCGGCAGCCCGGCCACCACGTCGATGTCGAGGTTCAGCAGCGTCCAGGTGTCGAGCTCCAGCAGCCGCGCGCTGCTGCCGTCCCACATCGGCACCTCGAGCCGCCGTGCCGCCGCCAGCGCCGGTGCGCCCTGGATCGCCGCCCGCAGCCCGACCGCGGCGAACTTCAGGTTCCGCGCCGCCCACAGCGCCTCGATATTCGCCACCGTGCCGCCGCTGGTGATGTGCCCCCAGGGCGCCACCTGGCCCGGCGCCGGCTTGCCATCCGGGGGCACGTTGTAGCCGAGCATGCGGCACAGGTCGTTCCCCGCCTCGATCTCGAGCCGCGTCGTGACCGGGGAGGCCTCGGCCGCCACGTTGTTCTGATTGTATAGCAGAGCCGCGAATAGCCCGACCGTCGCCGGCATGGCCTGGTCCCAGAGCATGTGGCCCTGATACCGCATGCTGGCGAACGGCGCGGACATCCGCAGTTTTTCCAGCAGCTTGGCCGTTTCGGTCCGCAGCCGGTCCACCCCCTGCTGGAACTCGGGCGACTGCCGCATCGCGGCCGTGATGTGGGTCGGGTCCTCCGGATGGAATGCCCGGCGGAACGCGGCGTGGCTGTCCAGCGCCTGGCCCAGCAGTTCGCGCAGCAGCTCCAGGTTCTCCGCCTGCGGCCCGAGGAACCACGCCTCCGGAATGCCCGCGCCCGCGCCCTCAAGCCCTAGCGGCGTCTGCAGCTCCCGGTCCCATGCCACCCGGGCTGCCTCGCGCCGCCTGGCGAGCGGCGACGGCGTATCGGCGGCTGGTTGCTGCAGCGGGAGGATCAAATGCGTTGTTCCTACATGAAAGACAGGCTTCTGACAGGAATATGGTGTCTGCTGCGGCTTTCTCAGCCATAGCGATGCGACGCGCCTCCATGCGGCTTTGCGGCTGAGACTACGCTGTACCGTCGAAGCGCCTGCTATAATTCACGATTACGTGCAGCGGCCGAGCATCTTACCCCCCTTGCCGTCACAGTCGCATGAAGCATTTGGCAAGCGTGCGAGTGCATTCCAATAATTGAGCCGCTTCTACAACGAAAATGAGGCCACCAGAATGCTAAGCCGCATCATGCCTTCGCTCGCCGCCTTCGGATTGGCTGTGGCGCCTGCGGCCGCGATGGCGCAGACCGTCATCGCGCATGCGCTCACCTACACCGCGAGCCCGGCGTCTGCGTTGGCCGGGCCTGCAAAGCCGCCGGGCACGAATATGCCGATGGTCACTCCCAGCCAGGTGCCGGCCGCGCTGCTGCAAAGCCATAATACCCTGCCGAGCGGCGCGTATGCACATACGCCGAGCGTCGTCATGGGCAGCACCGATGGCGCCCATCGCGACAAGAATCCGGATCTCATGGCGAAGCTGGACGCCTTCGGCAGCTATGCCGAACAGGGTCAGTCCATCGCGCCGTATACGACAGCGCGCGCCTCCGCAAGCGTTCTCGGAACGACAACGACCGCTGCGGAAGTGGCCGTCGTGAGCTTTCCCTGGCGAGCGACGGGCCAGCTTCAGTTCAACATCGGTGCCGACCCGTATATCTGCAGTGCCTCGCTGATCGGGCCCGGAGTGCTCGTCACGGCCGCGCATTGCGTCTACGAGTTTGGCACCGGCACACCCGCGGGTTTCCATTCCAACTACGTGTTCGTTCCGGCGCAGAACACCCTGGGCGCCGCGCCGCCCTACGGGGCATGGGCGGTCAATGCGGCTTTCATTGCACCGAGCTACTATAACGGCACCGATAGCTGCCTGCAGAGCGGCGTCGTCTGCAGCAACGACATTGCTATCCTGCTCCTGGCGCCAGATGCGAATCGCAATCTCATTGGAAACCTCATCGGGTATTACAGCTACGGCACGGACGGTTACGGCTTTGTTCCGTCCTACGGCGGCGCCTCACTCGCTTCTATTACCCAGCTCGGCTATCCCGCCGCCTTCGACTCCGCGGCGATGATGGAACGCACCGACGGCGTCGGCAGCTATTGGTCCCCAGACGGGGAAACCCGGCAGATCCTGCTTGGCACTGCGCAGACCGGCGGGTCGAGTGGCGGACCGTGGATGGTCAATTTCGGCACACCGCCCACGCTCACCACCGGCGCAAGCCTGGGCAGCCAGGCCGCTCCCAACGTGGTCGTGGGCGTCACCAGCTGGGGGGTTACCGCCGTCGGGAGCAATCTCCAGGGCGCTTCGCTGTTCGGCACGAATACTCAATTCCCGAACGATTCATACACTGACAGCAACGGCGTAAACCGCGGCGGCGGAAACATCGGCGCATTGGTCGCCGAAGCCTGCAGCTACAGCCCTTTAAGCTGCTGAGCAGCGGCACAATCAGCAGGGCGAAATGACCGCAGTGGCAGCGTTGGGCATGAGGACCGCACTCCGCCTCCTAAAGACGTCGCTGCCGATCCTGTTCGCAGCGGCGGCTGGCGCCGGCAATGCTCAGCCACCCAATCGGGCGACCATGTGCCCTCAGGACGCAAAAATCTGCCCCGACGGCAGCTTCGTCGCACGCAGCGGCCCACACTGCGAGATGGCGGCCTGCCCCGCACCTAAAGCCGGCGAAGACAAGCCTGCCACGGGCTCAAGCCGGTCCAAGCTGCCGGGCGAGGTAGCGCTCGACCATCGGTCCCCATACGGCTGATCCGCCAGACCCGAAAAACAAGCGGTGCCCGTCCCCGTCATAGGGGCCGGGTTGCTCCAGCTCGGCCCGGCCGCCAGCCGCGACGAAAGCGACATGCAATGCAGTAGCGATCGCCGGCGCGAAGTAGCTGTCATTGGCCGCATACACCCACAGCATCGGCGTCGCGGCGGTCGCGCCGAAATGCCCGGCGGCCTCGGCCAGGCGCTCCGGATGGCAGTTCCGGTTCGGCACGTCGTCCCGATGTCCGCCGCGGCCACCGGCCATCACGACGAAAGCGGCGACGCTGGGATGCGGCTGGCTGTCATAGGCGATCGTGCCCCAGCCGCCGGCCGATTGCCCGACCACCACCGCGCCATCGTGCCGCACGAACGGCAAAGCGGTCGCATAGCCGACAACGGCGTTGATATCCCGCGCTGTCTCGATGCCCGCTTGCGCGTAGTCGGCCTCGGTGCAACGGCCGTAGCCTTCCGCCCAAGCGCCCCCGGTCGCGCCGTAGCCGCGGCGAAGCGCGAACGCCACGACATAGCCGCGGCCAAGGAACCACTGCGCCGCTTCCTGATCGCAAGTGCCGAGCTGCATCCGGGGCCGTGCGGCGGCATTGGGCGGCGAGCCATGGTTGATGACGACCAAGCGGCCGGGCACGTCGCCTGCCGGCCGGCATACCCGCGCCTGAAGCTGGATCGTCTGGCCGCCGGCGTCGATGACGGGAATGGAGTAACGCTGCTCGCGCGCCGCCTCGCTGGCAGCCCTGGCGGCGCACGCGCTATGGCAAAGCAGGGCCGCGACCAGGGCAGCCTTGGTGGGATGGAGGGCGTAGCCCGGGCGACCAGCGGGCCGCCAGCGCCGCAGCAACAAAGCGCTGCCTACCACGCCGACGCTGGAGAACGCCATCGCCGCCCCGGCGACCACCGGGCTGAGCAACCCGGCCGCCGCAAGCGGGATGCCGACGACATTGTAGGCGAAGGCCCAGAACAGGCCCTGGCGGATGCGCCGATAAGTCCGGGCGGCGATGTCCAATGCCGCCGGGACCAAGGCAGGATCGCCGCGCATCAGCGTGATCCCGGCCGCCGCCGCCGCGACATCGGTGCCGGTCGCCATGGCCAGGCCCAAATCGGCAGCGGCCAGCGCCGGGGCGTCGTTCACGCCGTCGCCGACCATCGCTACCGGGCCGTCGCGGCGCAGTGCCACGATCCGGTTCACCTTGTCCTCCGGCAGCGCCTGGGCTTGCACCTCGTCGATGCCCAAAGTGCGGGCAGCAGCGTCCGCAGCGCCCTGGTTGTCGCCAGTCAGCAGCACGACCCGCAGCCCACGGGCGCGCAGCGCAGCGACGGCCTCCGCCGCCCCAGGCTTGATCGCGTCGCCAAAGCCGAGCAGTCCCAAGACGCGGCCGTCGCCAGCGAGGAAGGAGACCGTGCGGCCGGCTGTTTCCAGCGCCGCCGCCTGTGCAGCGAGCGCCGCCGTCGCCACCCCGGCCTCATCCAGCAGGCGGCGGCTGCCCAGCAGCAGCGCATGCCCTGCCGCCGTCCCCTGCAACCCACGGCCTGGCAAGGCGCGAATGCCGGTTGCGACCGGGATGTCCAAGCCATCCGCCCGAACCTGCACCGCCCGAGCCAGCGGATGCTCGCTGCCGGCCTGCAATGCAGCGGCCAACCGAAGCAAGTCGGCCTCCTCGACCCCCGGGGCCGGTTGGAGGGCCACCAGCACCGGCCTACCTTCCGTCAGGGTGCCGGTCTTGTCGAACACCACCGTGCGGATCGCCTGCGCCTGCTCCA
>CAXTJW010000072.1:0-13243 GCA_964244305.1 uncultured Acetobacteraceae bacterium | reverse complement strand
CAAACCAGAGACTACGCCACCAACCTACTTCCACCACATCCGCGACGGCACCCGCCCTCGTGGCGTATTCCTTGTGCATCCAATTCCTGGAGAGACTGACATGAGTGCCCCATTCAGGCGGCATGGCCCGACGCATGGTGTCGGCACTGGCGGCACGCTGCTCGCGCTGGACTGCGCGCAGAACGTCCACGCGGCGGTTGATCGCCGCACGCCCGAGGCACGCGCGTTGACCGGGTGGCTGACCGAGAACGCCGCGGCGTTCGGTCTGGGCGATGCGGCGCTGCCCGAGGACGGGGATGGTCTCCGGCGGTCACGCCGGCGCGGCGTCCCCGTGGCAGACTGGCGCAAGGTCAAGGCGGCGCTGGATGCGGCTGCGGCGGTCCTGCCCAACCCGGCGGATGCGCCGATCAATCTCTGGATCGCGGCGATCAGCGATGCGCTGGAGCTCGACCCGGTGTCCCTCCGCATCCTGGCGCTTGCTTTGCACTACAGGTTGGACAAGCGGGTCGAGCGGCTGTTCGACACGATCAGCGATTGCCGCGGTGGTGTGCACAGGCTGAGCCGAGACGCCGGTCTGTTCGCGCTCTTGCTGCAAGCCTCGACGGCCGAGGTCGCAGCTGGTTTGACGACGGGCGCAAAGCTGCTGGGGAGCGGCTTGCTGCAGGTGGATCGGCAGGGCTGCCTTTCCGTGCAGGAGCGGCTGGTGTCGCTAGTCCGCCAGGACATGCCGCCGGCGGCGGACTTCTATGATCAGCTGCTCGGCTCGAGCCAGTCGGAGCCGCTGCCGTGGGAGGCGTTCGCGCATCTTGGCCGGGAGGCGGAGGTGGCGGCTGCCGTGCTGCGGGCGGCGCTCGCCGGCCGGGAGAGCGGTGTCAGCATCCTGCTCTACGGACCGCCCGGCACGGGCAAGACGTCGTTTGCCGCGACGCTGGCCGCCCGCGTCGGCGTTCGGCTGCGTCCGGTGGCGGAGGCCGACGATGACGGCGACGAGCCGCAGCGCCACGACCGGCTGGCCGGATTGCGCCTCGCCCAGCGCCTTGCCGTGCCTGGCGACACGCTGCTGCTGTTCGACGAGGCGGAGGACCTGTTCGTCAACCGCAGCCGCGACTTCGACGATCCGGTGACCACGTCACGCGTGTTCATCCACCGGCTGCTGGAGCGCCTGGCGGTGCCGGTGATTTGGACCGCGAACGACATCGGCGCGCTCGGTCCGGCGGTGCTGCGCCGGATGACCATGTGCCTGGAGCTGCGTGTGCCGAACCTGGCGACGCGCACGAGGCTGTGGCGCCGCATGGGTGAGGCAGAGGGCATTGTGCTGCAGGACACCGATGCGGCGCGTCTCGCACGCCTGGTGCCGGCGGCCCCCGCCGTGGCCTCGGGCGCGTTGCGGGCCACGCGGCTGGCCGGCGGCGGGGCGGACACGGCGCGGCTGATCGTCGAGGGTGTGGCCCGCGCCGTGCGCGGCGGCGAGCTGCCGGCGCCCGAGAAGGAGCCGGACGCCATCTACGACCCGGCGCTGGTCAACGCCGATTGCGACCTGGCAGCACTGACGGCCGACCTGCTACGCCCCGGCGCGACGCGCGCCGTCTCGTTCCTGCTGTCGGGGCCGCCCGGCGCGGGCAAGAGCGCCTGGGTGCGGTACCTGGCCGGCCGGATGGGCATGCCGGTGCTGCAGAAACGTGCGTCCGACCTGCTCAATATGTTCGTGGGCGGCACCGAGCAGAACATCGCCGGGGCGTTTGCAGAGGCCCGCGACGCGCAGGCCTTCTTAGTGTTCGACGAGGCGGACAGCCTGTTGCTGGAACGGGCCGACGCGGTGCGCAGTTGGGAGATCAGCCAGGTCAACGAGATGCTGACCTGGATGGAAGGCCACGCCCTGCCGTTCGCCTGCACCACCAACCTGCTCGACCGGCTGGACCGCGCCAGCCTGCGCCGCTTCCTGGTCAAGCTGCGGTTTGACTGGCTGACGACGGCGCAGGCGCGGCTGGCGTTCCGGCAGTTTTTCAGCATGGCGGCACCGGCAAGCCTGGACGGGCTGCGGACGCTGACGCCGGCCGACTTTGCCCTGGTGCGGCGGCGCATGGCGGTGCGGGGCGGCGAAGCGGATCCGGCCGCAGCACTGGGCCTGCTCGCGGCAGAGTGCGAGGGCCGGATCGGCGCCCGCCAGCCGGTCGGGTTCAGCCACGCGAGTGCGGCCGACGGGTTGCACACGTGAGCGGCATGAAGCAGCCTTCCCCGGTGCGTTATGCTCCCGCTGAACGATTGTTTCGCCTGGCCCGGCACTTGGCGGGAACCCGGACCGGCCTCACGCTCGACGAGATGGCCGCCGCCCTCGATGTCGGGCGCCGGACCGCGGAGCGGCTGCGCGACACCTTGGCATCCATGTTCCCGCAGATGAATTGGTGGGACGATGACGAGCGGGTGCGGCGCTGGCGCCTCCCGGGGAGTGCGTTGGTCGGGGTGATCGAACTCAGGGCCGAAGCGGTGGCGGCGATCGAGGTGGCCGCACGCGAGTGTGACGGGCGCGGGGAGGCCAACCGAGCCGCCCTGTTGCGGGAGGCTTCGACCACGCTGTGCGCCGTCATGCGGCCGGACGCATTGCGCCAGGCCGAGCCGGACATCGCAGCACTGATGGAGGCGGAGGGCATCGCGATGCGGCCGGGGCCGCGGCCGGTGATCGCGGCTGGCGTCCTGCCGACGCTGCGCCGTGCGATCCTCGGCATGCAGCTTGTGGTGGTGCGCTACGCCGGGCGTGATGCGGAGGAGCCGGCAGCCCGTATTCTTTGCCCCTACGGCATCCTCTACGGCGGGCGCGGCTGGCTGGTCGCGCACGTCGATGGCCTGCCGGAGATGCGGCTCTGGCGTTTGGACCGGATCGTCTCCGTCGATCTACTCGACCGCGGCTTCCCAAGACGTGAGGACTTCTCGTTGTCGAACTACGCGGCGCAATCCTTCGGAGTGTTTCAGGAGGAGCCGATCGACGTGGTGCTGCGGTTTGCGCCGGAAGCGGCGGATGACGCTGCCGGATGGCTGTTCCACCCGTCGCAGACAGCCGCGCGCGAGCCAGACGGTGCACTTACCATGCGCTTTCGCGCTGGCGGACTGCAAGAAATGTGTTGGCACCTGTTCACGTGGGGGACAGTCGTCAAAGTTGTGGCACCGGACGAGTTGCGCGCCGAAATGGCGGCGCTGGCGACCAATATCGGACATCATTATAACTGAACCAAGTATAGTAACGAGGAAACAATGAACAGTGATTTGCTATCAGATGACACCAGTGTCGTAGGAATGAGACTATTCGACTTCCTGGACTGGGCGCGGCAGGCGGTCTCTCCGATGTTTGGCGCCAGAGATTCTTCGACGTTTCCATACGGCATATTTGCTCTCCCGCCCGTCCAGCGTACGGCGTTGTGGTCCCCCAAACAGGTGATTGACCTGTGGGACTCGTTGTTCCGTGGTCTGCCAATCGGCAGCATGTTTCTGGTCGGGCGTTCGGGCAAGCGCGGGGTACGCGGCCTTGCCGACGGTGACCGGATCGTGACAGTCGAGCAAGCCGGGTTCGACCTGCTCGACGGGCAGCAGCGCACGCGCGCGATGCTGCTGGGTCTCATAGGTCCGCAGTTCACGCAGCGTTGCGTGTGGGTTGACCTCGGCGATGAGTCGAAGAAGTATCGCATCCGTTTTCACCTGACTTCGGCAAGCCAACCATTCGGATATCAATTGGAGAATGGACAGAAGTTGTCTCTCGCGGATCGGCGCGAGGCTCGCCGTCAGTTCGCCAACAACGCTATCGCTAAAAGACTGCTTGAGAAGTCGGACCGTAAGGGCGTCGTTCGCGAGGCGTATGACTACGAGCTCTTCGAACTGCTTCACAGAACGGACGGGAAGGCGAGGTCCCCCGACCAACCACGACCCTTTAAGGGTTCCACCGCGACATACCGGCTCGACATCGTCTTGCGCGCGTGGCGTACTGACCGCGCGAATGCCGATCAAGCCCTGAAGGAGCTCAGGCGCGTTTTGGAGCTTTCAGAAAACGTCGCTTTTCCCAACGACGACCAGATCAGACGCCTGGACGAAGGTTTCGGAAGGCTAGCAGCAGCGCAGATTGCGCTGATCAAGGTCGACCCAACGAAGTTTGAGGGCCATGCCGCCCCGGGCGGCGCCCACGACAGCCTACTTATGCTCTTTGAACGGGTCGGAGCGGGTGGCACTCCATTATCGGCCGAAGAGCGGCTGTTCTCAATCTACAAACATCATGAGCCGTCCGTCCACAATCTTGTGGCGAAAATCTACGATAAC
This sequence comes from uncultured Acetobacteraceae bacterium, assembly GCA_964244305.1. Lineage (GTDB taxonomy): Bacteria > Pseudomonadota > Alphaproteobacteria > Acetobacterales > Acetobacteraceae > CAHJXG01. Next base: position 8,944 of record CAXTJW010000072.1, on the reverse strand, counting down.
GTCGGCCACGTCCTATCGCCGACAAAGATCGTTGTGTCGGCGTTCCGGATCGCGAACGCCCGTAGCCACAAAGAGAGTCACGACGGCAACACTGTCCCCGATGTTGTCACATTTGCCAAGGAGATGGCGGCTCCCGCTGATCGTCCGGCAACCGACAGGCGCACGAGATCGCTGAAGCGCGAACTCGACGAACTGCTTCTTCCCAGTGCGAGCGGTGGCGAGGGAGCGCTCGTTTCCTGCTTCGACCGTCTGTTCGAACTGCTCCGGTACGGAGAGGACAACACGATCGGGCTTCCGCGTGTGATGCTGACGGCAATGTCGCCGCAACTTGTGCAAGTTTTACTCTTCTGGGTGCTGCTCGTGCGAGAGCAGGATGGAAGCGAAACCTCGCTGAAAGCTGCCCGGGACGACGTCATCCGCTTTGTGATGTTCTGGCGACTGTGCGTTCAACATGATGACAAAGCCAGCAACCGTTGCTTCGCGATGCTACGATCGGGCGCTGCCCCGGTAAGTTCGGTTCTACCCCGGCTCTACCAAGAACTCGCCACCGAGGACTTTGTCTTGAAGCTCGCAACGCCTGACGAGATGGAGGTCTACGGAGGGCACGATCCCTCTCGCATATGGCTCTCGAAGGAGAAGCGATTCCATCAAACTGGCAGAGATCCGCTGCCGATATATCAGACGTGGTGGGAGAGCCGCGATCGGCACCTACTCTGGTTACAGCGAGCGTATCTCGAGAATCAATTCAGCGACTATGACCCTACGTCCGGACGCGACGATGAAGTTCCTTACGAACTCGACCATATCTGTCCATCCGCAGACTGGGCTCGTGATTGGAGAGTGTTTGAAGGAGTCCTGATCAAGGCGGACTGCCTGACAGCGGTTGAGCAGACGTCCGCACGGTGGGCGCGCTCCGTTCTCGGGGGGTCGATCGGCAACTTTAGGTTGGTGGATGCACGAACTAACGAAGGAGATGGCGCAGCGCCCATTGCGGACAAAATGCCATTTGTCAAAGAGAGTGATAGTCCGACAAAAGATGAACAAACAAACATGGACGCCATGATGTTTAACTCTGAGCAACGTAGGGTTTGGTTTGACGCATCAGGAAACGGGCGGGATTGGAATGAAGAACGGCTGATTGCGTTCCAGCAAGCAATCGAGGATCGCGCACACTGGCTTTATCGCCGTTTCTACGAGGGGCTTGAGTTTCAGCATTGGGGGATGAGCCCGGGTGCAGTAGATCGTCCTTTCCGGGACGTCACAGACGAGTCAACGCAGGCATTATTGGAACCGATCAATGACGAGGCCCATAATTCGTAGCATGGTCGAACGAACTCAAAGCACAAACGCGCGAAGTGATCGACAGTGGGGCCCGATCGGCACGCCCGACGGCAGTCTCGGCCTCAAGCACATTCACGGTGGCTTCGGTATCATCACGATGCAGGACTTGGCATGGGCTGTATTCAAAGTAGTGGATCAAAACACGAAGGCGGATATTGCCACCTTCGCCAGCATCGACGAACTGATCGCCGCCGGCTGGGTGGTCGATTGAACGCGCCCTTATCACTGCTCTGGCGAACCGCGCTGCCCTGGCCGCCAGCAGTCATCGACTTCGAGGCCAGTTCGCTTGATCAGGAAGGGACCATAAGGAAGTGTGAGGTGTCCGCGACGAGTTAGGGCCGGCCGCGATATGCTGGCTTGATGCCGCACCACTCAAAGGAATCGACCCATATGTGGACGGCCGCCTGCTCGCAAGGTGTTTTGCAGTGCTTTGATCAGATCGCTTGCGTCCATATGTCCGGCCTTTCGGTGCGCTCGCACATGAGCGCTGGCCAAGATGGTTTCCGCGACAAGGGTTCCAAACAACATTGCGACCTCGATAGCAGGCCATTGGGTCGATCGGAGTGTCCCGCATCGTGGATCGATCGATCACACCATCTGCTCTTCATCTTGCAAGTTCTGGCATCAGCTCAGCACGGTTGCAGTTCAGGTGCTCCCCGTGTCTGGCCGATCTCTAGGCCGCGCCGGCCAAAGCGGCGGGCGCAGGTGTTGCGCTATAGTCTCCCCCCGTCAGCATCAGCTTCCACGCGATGCGCGCCGTTTTGTTGGCCAACGCCACGGCGGCCAGCTTCGGCGACTTGCGCTTGAGCAGCTCGGCTAGCCAAGGCGATACTCTTCCGTGGCGTTGCGCCTGCTGGATCACAGCGGTCGCCCCGACGACCAGCGCGCTGCGCAATCCCTCGTCGCCGGCTCGCGTGATGACACCAAGCCTTACCTTGCCCGCGGTCGAGTGATCCCTGGGCGTCAAGCCGATCCAGGCCGCGAACTGCCGCCCTGATCGGAACAGCTCGGGCGCCGGGGTCTTCATCCTCAGCAGCATCGCGCCGATCGGGCCAACGCCTGGGATCTTGGCAAGGCGCCGGCTGCACTCGTCGGCCCGATGCCGGGCCATGAGCCGGGCATCGACCTCGTCGATCTGCGTCTGCAGCTGCTCGTATTCTTTGGCCTGGATGGCAAACAGGTCCCGAGCCAAGGCGGGCAGGCCTTCATCAGCCTGGATACGATCGAGCAGCGGAACCAGGTGGGCCATGCCCTTGGCGGCCGTGAGGCCGAACTCGGCGGCATGGCCGCGGATGGCGTTGGCCAGCTGCGTGCGATTGCGGATCAGCCGGTCGCGCACGCTGACCAGCATCAAGGCCGCTTGCTGCTCAGGCGACTTCACCGGCACGAAGCGCATCGTCGGTCGGCTCATCGCCTCGCACAGCGCTTCGGCGTCGGCCGCATCGTTCTTGCCGCGCTTGACGTAGGGCTTGACCAGCTGAGGCGGGATCAGCTTCACCGTGTGCCCGAACGACTGCAACAGCCTTGCCCAATGATGACTGGCACCGCACGCCTCGATCGCGATCACCGTCGGTGCAAGCTTCTCGAAGAACGCCACCATCTCCTTGCGCCGCAGCTTCTTGCGCAAAACCACCTCTTCGGCAGCGTTCACCCCGTGCAGCTGGAAAACATGCTTCGACGTGTCCATTCCAATCCGGCTAATCTGGTCCACGGACGGTCTCCTTTGTTTGAGATCAACACCGACCTCACTCTGGCACACCCGATGCCGCCGGAGGCCGTCCACACCAACAACATTCGTGACGTCCTACCGCTCCAGGTCCGCCGTCTCGCGGTGCGCCTGCTGTCGTGGCATTCGTTCAACCGCTGGCGCCACGCTTTTGGCGGCTTCCATCTGACGGTCTGCAACACGCATCGCGCATTGTATCGAGATCTGCGCGGTCTCCCGTCCAACGGCTTTCGCCAGGTCGTTCCAGTCCGTCCCTTTCACGCCATCGGGGAACACCGGGAATAGAGGGCATGGCGTCGATTGTCACGCAAACAACGTTAAGGGTGAACGGGCCAGGAACACCGGTCGTTTAGCACGCGGTCCGGCCTGGCCGCCGCTTGGGACGAGCAAGACCGCATCCAGCTCGACGCTCTTCCCCGCAACGGGCAAACGTGCCGGTGAGGACAATCACAGCCCCTGGGAGGTCAGCCGAACGGCGATGGGAAAGTCGTGTCGTCCGGGAGTTGGGCAATCCGTCGCATGGTGCGGTTGAGACGTGCTATCCTCTCGTCCGATTTCCTGATCCACGTCTCGATCTCGGCCACGTCGAGTGTGTCGACCATCGCCGACGGCACCGCATGGCCTGCCTCGTGGATCGCCATGACATTGGCGCGGTAACGGGTGACGCGCTCGGCCATCGGCATCTCCGGGCTACCGATGCTGACCAACTCGTTCTTCGGCCAGGGTCCCCGCCCGCTCATCTCCGTCATTCCTCCTCGTGCGGGCACAGTATAGCAATAACAGTGCGGTTCTGGCAGCGGCAAGTTCACACGCGCCCTGTCCCGTCGGGGCAGCAAAGCCATGCAGGTCGCGAACACGGCCAGCCTACTCCTTCCGCGTTCGCACGAGCCGGAGCCTCAGTCCACATTCGTGTGCTGAACTCATGCAGCCATCCTGCTCCGACCCAGGTTGAGTGGCCGGCGTCGGTCCGCGGTTGCAGCGGCGCGATCCCATAGGAAGTCGCCAGAAAACCCGATGTGCTCCCAGCTTAGCGGCGACGTGTGCGCCAACAGCGCATCCGGCACGGGATTGCCCTGATCCCGTAGGTGCTGGACGGCGTCGGCCAGGTAGGTCGAGTTCCAGTAAACGATGGCCGCGATCACCAGGTTCAGCCCGGACGCCCGGAACTGCTGCGCTTCCTGGCCGCGGTCGGCGATGCGGCCCTGCTTGAACGTGCAGATCACCTGGGCGAGCGCGTGACGCTGCTCGCTCTTGTTCAGGCCGGCCTGGCAGCGCTGGCGCAGGCTGGGCGACTCAAGCCAATCCAACATGAACAAAGTGCGCTCAACGCGCCCCAATTCCTGCAATGCCAAGTCGAGCTGGTTCTGGCGCTGGTAAGCGGCCAGACGCTTCAGCATGGCCGAGGGCAGCACGGTGCCGGCCTGCAAGGAGGCGACCAGGCGCAGGGTCTCGCCCCAGTGCTCGCGGATGACATCAGCCTTGACCCGGCGCCCGATCAGCGAAGCCAGGTCCTTGTAGGCCGTGGCCGGCTCGATGGTGGCGAGCTTGCGGTCGGGCAGGTCGCGCAGCCGCGGGCAGAACCGGAAACCCAACATGGCGCAAAGAATGAACACATGGTCCGAGGCACCGCCGGTATCGGTGTAATGCGTCCCGATCCGCAGGCTGGTCCCGTGGCGCATCAGGCCGTCCAGCACATACGGCGCCTCGTGGCTGGTGGCCGACATGACCCGCACGCTGTACGGCCCGTGCTGGTCGGAGACGTGGGTGTAGAAACCCAGGCCGGGATCGTGGCCGTAGCGGGCATTGACCTCGCCGGCGGCGTCGCCGCGCTTGGCCGAGCGGAAGAACTGCCGATCGGAGGACGAGGTGGTGCCGTCGCCCCACGCTGACGCGATGGGCAGCGCATGGTGGGCGCTGATGATCCGGGCCAGCGCCGCCTTGTAGGTCTCCGGGCGGATGTAGGCGTCCGCCGTCCAGATCAGCTTGTCACGTGTCACGCCTTGGCTGGCCGCAGCCATGCGGCCCAGGCCGAGGCTGGTGGCGTCGGCCAGAATGGCGGCAAGCAGGGCGTTCACGTCGTCACAGCGCTCGCCGGTGCGGAGGTTGGTGAACGCGGACACGAAGCCCGTCACGCGGTTCACCTCATGCAGCAGCTCGGTGATGCGCGCCGGCGGCATCATCGCCTCGATCCCGTCGGTAAAGGCCCGGGCCTCCGGCGTGGCCGTTGCCTTGACCGGGGTGACATGCAGGCGCTCGTCGCGCAGCTCTACCCCCTCCAGCTCGCCCCGCAGCATCCGGCGGGAGAAGCGCTTCAACCGCCGGTCCAGCTCGGCACCCCGGCCGGCGAGCCACTCGTCGGCGGTTGTCGGCAGCTTCAGCCCCGCCGCGACTTCCGGGACGGCGTCCTGCGGCAGCAGGTAGCTGAAGCGGCTTGCCGTCATCGGCGGCCGTGCTCGCCATCATCGGCGATTTCTGCTCGCGCTCGGTGACAATGGCGGTGCGCTGAGGCTCACGCTTTTTGCCTGCCTGCTCGCAATCAGAGGCTTGTGCTCGCAATCGGAGAGCTTTGCTCACATTTGGTGCCACTGGAGCATTCGCATATACCTTGGTTTCTGAGCGGGCCGGGAGTGCGCCGTTTTCAAGCCGCGCGAGTAGCCGAAATCGTTCTCAAAACAGTTCCTGATTGCCCTTTCTCGAAATGCCACGCTCAACATGGCTTTCGAGAACGCGAGGCACTGGGTGCGGGTGGGCTACGCCAGGATCAGCACGACGGACCAGTCACCCGAGCTCCAGCTCGAGGCGCTCCGGCAGGCCGGGTGCGAGCGCGTCTACACCGAGCGCGCGTCCGGGGCGCGTGACGACCGGCCGGAGCTGGCCCGTGTGCTCGACGACGTGCTGCGGGCCGGGGACACCCTGGTTGTTTGGAAATTGGACCGCCTCGCGCGGTCGCTGAAGACTCTGATCGCCACGGCCGAGGCGCTGGAGCGCCAGGGTGTAGGCCTGATGTCGCTGACGGAGAGCATCGACACCACGACGCCGGGCGGGATGTTCATCTTCCACGTGTTCGGGGCCATTGCGCAGTTTGAGCGCGCCCTTATCCGCGAGCGCACGACAGCCGGGCTGATCGAGGCGCGCCGCCACGGGCGCAAGGGCGGGCGCCCGCCCGCCTTCACCGCCGATGACGTGCTGGCCGCCCGTGCGTTGATGGCCGAAGGCAAGCTGCCCGTGCGCGCCGTGGCCAAGCGCATGGGAGTGTCGGTGGCGACGCTCTATCGGCATGTCGGCCGGCGCGACGTGCCCGAAGGCGTCGCCGGCGCTGAGGGCGCGCGTGCCTGACCATGCGAAGCGGCCGCCGGGGGAGGCGCTCGTCAACCTGCGCCGCCGCCTGTCGTTGCTGCCGCCCCGCGACCCTGCCCGCGCCGAGGTGATCGCCCGCGCGGCCCGGGCCTACGGGATCTCGGAGTCGACGGTGTATCGAAGCCTGCGCGAGCTCACCCGACCTAAGCCCGTGCGGCGAGTCGACCACGGCAGCACGAAGGCGGCACCGCAGGCCGAGATGAAGCGCTACGCCGAGATCGTCGCCGCGCTCAAGGTGAGGACGTCCAACAAGAAGGGCCACCGGCTCTCGACCCGGCGTGCGATCTAGCTGTTGGAGGATACCGGGGTCGAGACGCCTGACGGGCTGGTGCGGGCGCCCAAGGGGCTGCTGAAGCGCCCGACCCTCGACCGGTTCATGCGCAGCGCGGGCCTTGACCACGCGCGCGTGGTCCGCCCGGCCGCCGCGGTCCGTTTCCAGGCCAAGCGCGCCAATGCATTGTGGCACTTCGACATGAGCCCGTCCGACCTGAAGCACGTCAAGGCGCCGCTCTGGGTCGAGGAGGGCCGCGGCAAGCCGACCCTGATGCTGTTCTCCGTCGTCGATGACCGCTCAGGTGTTGGCTATCAGGAGTATCGCTGTGTCTACGGCGAAGAGGCCGAGGCGGCGCTCCGGTTCCTGTTCAACGCCATGGCGGCCAAGCCGGAGGCCGAGCTGCCGTTCCAGGGTATCCCAGCCGCCCTCCACATGGACAACGGGCCGGTGAGCCGCGCCAAGATGTTCCAATTGATGATGGGCAGCCTGGGCGTGCGGGTGCTGACCCATATGCCGCCATCGGCGGACGAGCGGCGGACGCCGGCCCGCGCAAAGGGCAAGGTCGAGCGGCCGTTCCGCACCGTCAAGGAGGCGCAAGAGACGCTTTACCACTTCCATGCCCCTGCCGATGAGGCGGAGGCGAACCTGTGGCTGCGGCGCTATCTGGTCACCTACAACAACGGCCGGCACCGCTCCGAGGAGCACAACCGGATCGAGGACTGGCTGACGCACCTGCCGGCCGGCGGCGTGCGCGCCATGTGCTCGTGGGAGCGGTTCTGCGCGTTCGCGCGCGAGCCCGAGCGGCGCACGGTGGCCGGCGACGCCACGGTGTCGGTCGAGGGCGTATCGTATGAGGTCGAGCCGCAGCTCGCCAGCGAGACCGTGACGCTGCTCTGGGGCCTGTTTGACCAGGAGCTTTACATCGAGCACGGCGGCCGGCGGTTCGGCCTGTATCAGCCCTCGCGCGGCGCGGTTCCGCTTTACCGCTACCGCAAATACCAGAAGAGCCGGGCGGAGGAGCGGCTCGACCGCGTGGTGCGGCTGGCCGACCAGCTCGGCCTGCCCCGCGCGGCGCTGTCCGGCGGCGACGGGCCGCTCCCGTCGCTACCGCCAGGCGCGGCCACCCTGCCGGTGCGCAGCACGCCGTTCCCGGAGGAGGTGGCCAACAGTGCATTCCCGTCGCGCCTGGCCGCCCGGTTCGCCATCGCCGACCTGCTCGGGCACCCACTGGGCAGGCTTGGCTCCGAGGAGCTCGGCTTCATCGATGCCCTGCTGTCGGAAACGCTGGTACGCGACCACGTCGTCAGCCGCGTGCGCGAGCGCTTCCAAAAAGGCCGGGGTGCCTGATGCTGGCCGATGTTCAAGCTCATTTCGGCTTCAAGCGCCCGCTCTACGGCGCCGGGGTGTTCGAGACCGACCACCAGCGCACCGTGGTCCGTGAGGTGTGCTCGGCCGTCCAGACGGGCCGGCTTGTCCTCCTGTCGGGGCTTGTGGGGTCGGGCAAGACGCACCTCCTCACCCGCATCGAGGACGAGCTGACCCGCGCCGGCCGTGTCGCGGTGTCACGCAGTTTGGCAGTCGAGAAGACGCGCGTGACGCTTTCGACCCTGATCGAGGCACTGTTCTACGACCTGGGCGACAAGAACGTCGTTATTCCCAAGCCGCCGGAGAAGCGCGAGCGCGAGCTGCGCGACCTGGTGCGCAAGGCACGCCGCCCGGTGGTGCTGATCGTGGATGAGGCCCAGGACCTGCACCCGAAAACGCTGACCAGCCTGAAGCGCCTGATGGAGGTCATCGCCGGCGGGGGCGGGCTGCTTTCCATGCTGCTTGCCGGGCACCCTAAGCTGCGCATGAACCTGCGCAGGCCCGAGATGGAGCAGGTCGACTACCGGACCTCGATCTTCGAATATGACGGGGTCGCCGGCCATCAGCGCGACTATATGGCCTGGCTCCTCGCCGTCTGCGCGGAGGACGGGGTCAAGGTGGCCGACGTTATCGATGCCGACGCCCTCGACCTATTGGCCCAGAAGCTGCGCACGCCGCTACAGATCGAGATGCACCTAGAGCTGGCCTTCGAGGCGGCATTCCGTGCCGGCGCCAAGCCGGTGCCGGTCGAGATCGTCGACGGCGTGCTCAGCCGCGCCATCGACGACCTGGAGCCGCGCCTCATCCGCAACGGCTACGACGCCGCCACCCTCGCGCGCGAGTTCGGCGCCAAGCCGGCCGAGATCCGGACCTTTCTGGCA
>CAXTJW010000071.1:0-13290 GCA_964244305.1 uncultured Acetobacteraceae bacterium | reverse complement strand
AGACCTGCATGTCCACCGCCTTCTGCACCTGGTGCCAGGACGCCAGCGGCTGGTATCTGGAACAGTCCGATAACGCCGCACTTCGCGACGAACTGCAGGGCACGCTCGCTCAGGGCATGGCGATGGGCGGGACCGGCCTGTCCAACCCAATGAAGTCGCTCTCGGGCATTGAGAAGTTCAAGCTGCGCGGGCGCCGGGTGGCCGGCGGATACGAGGTGTCCGGCGTGCTGCCGTGGGTCAGCAACCTCGGCCCGGACCACCTGTTCGGCACGGTGTTCGAGAACGCCGACAAGCCCGGCCACCGCATCATGGCGATGATCCGCTGCGGACAGCCCGGCGTCGATATCAAGATGAACGCCCATTTCGTGGCGCTCGAAGGCACCGGCACCTACAGCGTGCTGTTCCGCCGCGCCTTCATCGCCGACGAAATGCTGCTGGCCGACCCTCTCGGCGACATGATCCGCCGCATTAAGGCCGGTTTTATCCTGTTGCAGACCGGCATGGGCCTTGGCGTCACTCAAGCCTGCATCACGCTGATGCGCGAAGCCGACGTGACCCACGGCCATACCAACCAATATTTGCCCCGCCGCGCCGACGATTTCGCGGCCGACCTCGCCGTGGTGCACGAGGAGATCGCCCGGTTGTCAGCGACACCCTTGGATCAAGCGCCAGAATACCTGCGCGCCGTGCTGACCGCGCGCCTGCGCATCAGCGAGCTGACGCTGGAGGCCGGGCAGGCCGCGCTGCTGCACATTGGTGCGCGCGGCTACATCGAGGGATCCGCCGTGAACCGGCGCATCCGCGAGGGCCATTTCGTCGCGATCATCACCCCCTCGATCCGCCATCTGCGCCAGGAGCTGAGCCGCCCCGAGCTGCGTTTCACGCCGGGGACGCTGCACTGATGTCGCACGCCATCGTCGACGGCCCCGACGGCGAGACCGTCCTCACGGGTGGCGCGGGCGACAACATCATGCAGCTCGCCCGCACGGCCGGGCTGCCGGTGCTGGGAGAATGCAACGGCTCGCTCGCCTGCGCCACCTGCCACGTGATCGTGGACGACGCCTGGATGGCCAAGCTGCCGCCGATCTCCGAGGAGGAGGACGCAATGCTCGACACCGTGTTCGACCTCACGCCGACCTCCCGGCTGAGCTGCCAAATCCGCCTGATCGACGCGCTGGATGGCCTGCGCGTCCGCTTGCCATAAACAGAAAGGAGCCCGAGCATGACCGACAAAGTGTTGCTGACCCCGGCCGAACTTCAGGGAATGATGGGTCCCGACGTCGTCGTGATCGACACCAGGTCGCCGGACGCCTATGCCGCCGGCCACATCCCCGGCGCCGTGAATGTGCACGAGATCTTCACCTATCTCGCGATGTCCACCCCCGAGGGCATGACCGAGCTGCGGCAGAAGTTCGCCGACGCCTTCGGGGCGGCCGGCCTGTCCGGCGCCGAGACGGCGGTGTGCTACGAGGAAAGCATGAACTCCGGCTTCGGCCAGTCCTGCCGTGGCTATTTCCTGCTGAGCTGGCTCGGCTACGAGAAGGCCCGCGTGCTGCATGGCGGTTTCCACGCCTGGAAAGCGGCCGGGATGCCGGTCAGTATGGACCCGGCCATGCCGGCCGCGAAGTCCTTCCCGCTCACGGACGCGGGCAGCGGCATGATGATCGACCGCGATGCCATGCTGGCCGCCGTCGGCAACGACAGCGTCGTGAAGCTTGATGTGCGCGATGTCGACGAGTGGATCGGCACCAGCTCCTCACCCTACGGCCCGGATTTCTGCCCGCGCAAGGGCCGCATTCCCGGCGCGCGTTGGCTGGAGTGGTATCGCCTGATGAAGCCGACCAGCGCCGGGCCAATGTTCAAGGCGCCGAACGAGATCATGGCGGAGGCGCATACCGTCGGCATCGGCCCGTCCACGCCGGTTTACCTCTATTGCTTCAAGGGTGCCCGCGCCTCCAACACGCTCGTCGCGTTGCGGGAGGCCGGAGTGCGCGACGTCCGGATGTATTTCGGGTCCTGGAACGAGTGGAGCCGCGACGAGAGCCTGCCGATCGAGACCGGCCTGCCCTTCGCCCAGGCCGCCGAGTAGCCAACGGCTTCCTGCCCGAAGCAGCACCGCATGCCGCGAGTGGCATGCGGTGCTGTTGCTGAGCAATCATCTCAGCCCGGCGATGCGCTGCCTAAAACGCGCCACCTGGCACGTCCTTCCCCCAAAAAAACTCCATTCCGCGACGACATGCTCCGGCAGCAAGCGGCGAGATGGCAGGTTTACAGCTAGTTCCTGGTCACAGGCGCTGGAGCCGCCCGGTTAGGGCTGTCCATCGGAGCGAGTATCGTTATAGCTTAATAGTACGCAGCATCGGCGAGCGTGCTATCGGCGGTTGAGCAAATCCAGGCTCACGATACAAGTGGGACACAAGGCATGTCGCCAGTCGCAGCAGGATCCCTATTGGACCAATACGCGCGCCTTGCGGCGAGCGTCACCGGGTGTTCTGCCGCCGTGATAGATGTGCTCGGACGCCGCACCGCTCGGGTTCCGATGCGCGCCGTATTCGGGCTGTCGCGGGATCAGGCAGACATTGCCATCGAGCTCGACACCGTCCTGCAGCCGTGCTCGGGCCTGACGGTCCTGCCTGATCTGTTGCATGATGCGAGATTGACGGAGCGCTGGGCCGCTGAACCGGAGCGCCCACGGTTCCTGGCCCATCAAACACTGCTGTCTCCTGGGGGCGAACGCATCGGCTTCCTCTGCGTCCTGGACCAAGACGCCCGGGCTGGGCTGACGGAGCTTCAGGCGCTGTCGTTGGGCCATGTGGCAGAGCTGATCATGGCGGATCGCAAGCGGGAGCAGCGCCATTTGCATCTTATGCATGTGGCCAACCGCGCTCTCCGGGTCGACCGCATGCTGCGCGTCGTCTCCGAAGCGACGTGCTGCGCCAATGCGCTGACCGGCATCGTCGAGGAGCTTTGCCGCTTTCACGACGCGGCGCTTGGACGCACCTGGCAGCTAACGCCGGCGAATGGGGCGATCCACGAGATCAGCCGCTATAACCAGGACAACGACTCGTACCTTACTCGTCCAGCCGCCGAGCCGGCGGACGCCCTGAGCTACATCGCAGCCGATACGATCCGGCTCAACAAGCCGCAGGCCGTCGTCTACTCGCAGCTCGAACAGCCAAAGCGCATCCCGTTGCTGGCCAATGCGATCGCGTCGGGGCTGGCGAGCCAGATCAGCGTCCCCATTTGGCTGCAACAGCAGCGGTTCGGCATTTCGCTGGCGTTTGCCACAGAGCGTGCGGACCTCCATGAGGTCGTGGCAGACGTCGTGTCGCTCGCAAACAGCATACGTTCGGCGCTGTTCCGCAAGGTGACGGAGGACCGCACCCGTTTTGTGGCCCATCACGACAACCTGACGCAGCTCTCGAACCGCTTGCTGTTCCAGGCGCGCCTGAACGACGCTTTCGCTGCGGCACGACGCGGCGAGGGCCTCGCCTTGCTGTATCTCGATCTCGATGGGTTCAAGCTGGTGAACGACCTGCGCGGGCATGAGGTCGGGGACAAGCTGCTGATCGCAGTCGCCCAGCGGCTGCGGCGCAACGTGCGCGAAAGCGACACGGTCGCCCGCATCGGCGGTGACGAGTTCGCCATCATCCAACGGCTCAGCGGCCAGCCTGCCGCTGCGACCGCGCTGGCGGGACGCCTGCTGGATACCATCGGGCAGCCGTTCAACTTGGACGGACAGCAGTCGGTGATCGGCGTCTCGATCGGCATCGCCATCCACCCGGCCGATGGGGAGACGCCGGACCTGCTGCTGCGCAACGCCGACACCGCGCTGTATCGCGCGAAAGAAGCCGGGCGCGGCACCTATTGCCTGTTCAACCCCGCGATGAACACGCGCCAGCAGGAGCGGCTGCTGGTCGAGCAGGAGCTTGCCGGCGCAATCGAGAGCCGGCAGTTCACATTGGTCTATCAGCCGATTTGCGATGGTCTTTCGCTAGAGGTGCTCGGGTTCGAGGCGCTGCTGCGCTGGCGGCATCCGTCCCGCGGGCTGGTTCAACCGGACCAATTCATACCACTCGCCGAGTCCAGCGGCTTGATCGTGCCGCTCGGTCTGTGGGCGCTGGAGGCAGCTTGCGCCGAGGCCGCCCGGTGGAAACGCCCCGCCACCATTTCGGTCAACCTGTCACCCTCGCAGTTCCGCCAGCCGGACCTCCCGGAGCGCATTGCCGAGATCTTGGAGCGGACCAAGTTGCCGGCCGGGCAGCTCGACTTGGAGGTGACCGAGGGCGTGTTGCTGGACGAGTCCGACGTGGTGCTGCGCGCCATGAAGGCATTGAAGGAGCAAGGGGTCCGCATCAGCCTGGACGACTTCGGCACCGCCTACGCCAGCTTGAGCTACCTTCGCCGGTTCCCGTTCGACCGCATCAAGATCGACCAGTCGTTCATACGCGGCATGTGCGGCGACGACGGCACGCTGGCGATCGTGCAGGCCGTCATCCTGCTTGGCAAGCGCCTGAACCTTTCCGTGGTGGCGGAGGGGGTCGAGACCGAGGGCGAACTCGACATGCTCCGCACCCTCGACTGCCGCCTCGTCCAAGGTTTCCTGATCGGCAGACCGATGGCGGATGAGGAGGCCCGTTTCGTGCTGTCGCAGCCGGTTCGGCCCATGATGCGCAATCCGTCGGGGCATCTGCGCATAGCGCGGCTGCAGGGTCCTCGTCTCGCCCGCGTGGCCTCGCGGCCCAATCACCTTTGATCGGCTGACCTCTGGCAGGACAGGCCTTACTGGGCGATTTTACGGGGCGGCCACCATGGATGGCCGGGTCCACCACCATAGGGCAGCCGCGATCGCGGTGAGTGCCACCATCGGAGCGGCAACGGCCAAATACTTGAGGTTCGGCAGCAGGATCGCGACGGCGGCGCTGGTCAATGCGCCCGCGACAAGCTGCGACACCCCGATTGCTGCGGATGCTGTTCCCGCGCGCTCACGCTGCCTCTCGATGGCGAGGTGCTGCAAACTCGGGGCCGTCACGCCGCGAGAGAACAGGATCACCAGCAGAAGCGGCACGATGACGGTTCGGGCAGTGAGGCCGACGAGGCAGATGCAGGCCATGGTCAAGGCCAGCGCGGCGCATGCTGCGATCGTGAGGTTCGGGCCGAGCAGGCCGACGGCCGCGAAGCCGTAGCGGCTGAGCCTGCCGCTGGTCCAAGCGCCAGCGGCGAGTGCCGCCGCGGTGCACGCAAACAACCCGGCGTAGACGGAGGCGGAGAAGCCCATCTGCCCAATGATCACGGTCGGTGATCCTGCAATATAGGCGAACACGGCGCCGTAGCTCAGCGCATTTATCGCGGCGAAGCTGATGAACTGTCGATCATCCCGGAGGCGGGAGCGGCTCGCCAGGCTAGGATTTGCGCTCGCAGTTTGCGGCTCGCCCCGCCTGCTCGCGCCTATGCTTTCTGGAACGCCCCACCATATCACCGGGATCAGCATGGTGCCGGCCACGGCCAGGACGCCATGGACGGCGCGCCAGCCGCCGAGCTGCACCAGCCACGCGCCGAGCGCTGGGGCGAACATGGGCACGATGCCGAACACCACCGTGACATAGGACCGTTTGCTCCGGGCCTGGTCGCCCTCGAACAGGTCCTGTACCATGGCGAAGGCGATGACGGAGCATGCGCCGGCGCCGATGCCCTGGGCGAGGCGGAACGCCAGCAGCGCCGTCCCGGACGTCGCCAAGGAGCACGCGACGCCGGCCGCCGTGAAGCAGACCAAACCAGTCAGCAGCACAGGCCGGCGGCCACTGTGGTCGGAGAGCCGGCCGCCGCCAAGTTGCCCGAGCGCGAAGCCGGCCATGAAGAGCGACAAAGTAAGGCCGGCGACGGTCAGCGACGTATCCAGTGCTTCTGGCAGCAAGACCAGCGTCGGCGCGCTGATATCGATCGACAGCGCCGGCAAGGCGGAGAGTAGCCCGAGCAGCATGGTGAATGCGAAGGATTCCGGGGCAATGCGCACAGATCGGCCCTTTTGTGAGATGTCGCGGGGTAGGCTCAGTCCAAATCGGTTCGAACGCGCGCGCAGTACGCGGATTAGGCTCGCGTCTACGCCTGGATCGTTCGAAGGAGCCGCTGTCGCCCGTAGAGTTGTCGCAACTCGACTTGGGTTCGTGGGCGAGCCGTGCCAGGTGCGCATTCAGCGACCGGAAACCCGAGAATGCGTCCAAAGCAAATCATGCAGCAATAATTGGATTGCTTCAAAAATGATCACGTTATCCCCAAGTGAACCTAAATGATAGGAATGGTCTTTGTGCCAACGAGATCGGTCTTGCATTGTGGAATTTTACAATTTAGGGTTAAAGCTTCTAAACATTGCATATGGTGTTTGGTGACTTTTGATGCAGCGGTGGGACCGTTGCTGCCGCATGCAAATGCACTGGTCGGATACCAATGACATGCGAACGAGCTGCCTTGAAAATGGATTTTTCGCGATCAGTCCGCCTGTCGAGCGAAACAGGGTCGTGCCGCTTGGCCGATGAACGGGCGGACTGGTCCCCCTCGGTTGTGCGGGAAGCCGCCGAGGCGTCGGAGCCGCAGCTTGGCTGGCGGATGGCTGTGTTGCCGTTTCGCAACCTCGGCGCGCCGATCGGATATGGCATTACGCTTGGGATGGCCGAGGAGATCTCCGCGGCGCTGGCCCGGTTCCGCGTGCCGCGCCTGATCGCGACGGCGACGTTTTGGGATGGCAGAGGGCCTGCTGCCGACGCTTGGGAACGCTGCACGATCTTCCAAATCGACTATGTCGTTGACGGTACCCTCCAGGTGATCGACGACCGCATACGCGTCGTCGTGACCTTGCTGGATGTGGTGCTGGATTTCGAGGTGGTCTGGTGCGGGCACTTCGAAGGGGCATTGGATGACCTCTTCTCCCTGCAGGATCGCATAGCCCACGAAACGGTTGCGCAGATTGACCCGACGCTGTCCGGGCGGGGGTGGGAATTCAACGCGCCTGCGAAGACGGAGATCGCCGCCGCGCACCGCGCTGTGCTGGTGGCGATCAAGGGCATCTTCCGCGTCGACCGGCCGAAGTTCCTGCGGGCCCGCGATCTGCTGCTGCGCGCGATCGAGCTCGATCCGGAATACGCGGCGGCGCATGCCTGGATGGCCTATTGGAGCATCATGGCGGTCGGCCAGGGCTGGGTCGACGATCCTCGGGACGTGACGACTTTGGCTGGCGTCTCCGCCGAACGCGCTCTGTTTCTCGATCCGTTCGACGCCCGGGCGGTCGCCATCGCCGGCCACGTCAGAGGCTATTTGTTCCACGACGTGCGCAGCGCGCTCGCTTTGCATGCCAGAGCCATTCAGTTGAACCCGAATCTGCCGATTGCTTGGACGTTGAGCAGTTGGTCCAAGATCTACAATGGGGAGCATGCGGTCGCTGTTCGCCATGCTTTGATGTCCCAATCACTATCTCCGCGCGATACCCACATCTTCTTTGCCGAGCATGCTTTGATGACGGCGAATTTCTTCCTGCGCCAGCTCGACGAGGCGGAGATGCTCGCGGAGATCGTGCTCGAGCGAAATCCCGGCCATATGTCGGCGTTGAACGTCCGCCTCTCGATTTTGGGCCATATGGGCCGTGAGGATGAGGCGGCCCAGTGCCTGGCAATGCTCCGTGCCATCGAGCCCAGCATTACTATCGGCAGGATCGTCTCCCGCCCGCCGCTGCGGCCGGAAGACCAGGAATTTTATATAGACGGTCTACGACGAGCTGGGGTGCCGAATTGATCCAGGCCCGGCGATCGGTTCACCAGGCTGCGGATCCAGCCGGCATTTGTTCAATCATCGCTCAAGGATGCAGGAGCAATCGGGCAAGTCCGGCGCTTGCGGACCGCGACCGCGTAATGGCCCTGGCGTAGTTCCCGGTCCGGATGGGGGAGCAGCACCTCACTGAGGCGCTCCCAATCCGCCTCTGCGACGTCTGTTGCGGCGCCGCAGGAGAACGACGCCAGCGTCTCCTCGCGGTATGCGAGCTGCGGGACGGGCTGGACCTGCAGGAATGGCACACCGGCCCGGATGTGGACCGGCACATCGGTCCGGGTCAAACGGACGTTGGTGAACAGGGGGCCGAACCAGAGATCGGTCTCGATGACCCCTTCCCAAGCGGTGAGGCCTGGGATCGAAGGCAGGTTGACCGGCGGCCGTACCATCAGGCTCCAGCCGGGCCGGGTCTTGGCCAGAAGACCGGTCCAGATCTGCACGCCGCCCAGCTCAGGGAGGGCGGTCAGGAACGGGGGCGAATAGCCGCGCAGCTTATCGGGGACGGCAGCGTCGAATACCGCGGCGTAGTCCGGAAACTGGACGGCGCCGCTCTCGGTGCCGGACAGCGGCAACCAGCCTTCAACGGCGCCATAGGACCAGAACACCTGCTCGCCATCCCACAGCAGTTGGATGTCCATCGGCGGGAACAGCCAGTAGCCGTATCCCGTGGCGGACGTGAGGGCATCGCAATATCGCATTGCCCGGCTGGGCAAATAGCCGGCGGCCGAGCGTTCCGCCCGTTTCGGCGGCCTGCCCTGCGGGATCATGCGGAAGAATTCTACGATTGGGGCTTGGGGCATTCACAGTTCACTTTGGGCGAGGGGAGGCATCCCACAACGATATGCGGGATGCCTCGCCGCCTGGAGCTGCCTAGAAGTGCATCATTCCGCCGCCGATGTGCACGCGGCCGGCGTCCTTGGTGGAGGCCTGAACGGTCGTGACGGCAGGCTGACCGGGGCGGTTGCTGGTCAGCGAAACCGGAGCGGCAGCGTCCGTCTCGTTCGACTTCGCCTTGGACGCAGCGTGCTGAGAAACTTGGATCATGATTAAGACTCCTTGGCTTTATTGCCTACAAGAAACCTAACCAAATAATCCCCAGAAACATAATCAATTAAAAGTCAATAAATAGTTAATAGAAATGCCTCAATATTAGTTACTATTCCAATTTATTACTTGTAATATAAAATGCAGATTGAAACATTTGTTAATAACTATAATCGATATCGTGAGCAGTCGCTCACACTTAACGAATAATCTTTCGTAAACGGAATTATTGCTTTAGGCAATCGCTCGTTTCAACGCCCTATGCCGCCAGTTATAAATCGATGACGGTCAGCACCGTCCCAGCCACGCCTGTGACCGGAACGCGCGCATACCGCACTCGCCGTCGTCGCTCGAATGCCTGCAATGCTTTCGGACCATTGCGCTGCCCAAGCCGGCGTCACGCCAAGCCGCCCCTCGGTGGCCCCTACCGGAGAGGTACAGCCGTTGCGCGCAGCCCGCTCAGGCGCGCTTCACGCCAGTGAACTGCACCAAACCCTTCGACACACCGTTCAGGTTCGATCGGTAGGCGACAGGCTGATAGTACGATCCCAGCGGGAGGTAGGGGACGTCCTCCAGAGCCTGCTGCTGTATTTTACGCGCGAGCGCTAGCTGGGCGGCCTTGTCCTCGGCGAATAGCCACTCGTCCCGCAGCGCCTCCAGCTTCGGCAGGCTGGGCCAGCCGTTGTAGGCGCCCTCGCCGTTGCCCCGCATCAGCTGGTGGCTGCCCGGCGTGCTCATGTCGTAGCCGCCGGAGAACGCCGCGAACATGTGCCAACCACCCCGCTCCGGCGGCTGGCGGCTGACGGAGCGCTGGACTGTCGTGCCCCAGTCGGTCGCGATCACGTCCACGTTCATGCCGAGCTTGCGCAGCATATCGGCACCGACCTCGGCGATGGCGTTGATCCGCGGAACGTCGGTCGGCTCGAGGTAGATGATTTTCTCGCCGTTGTAGCCGGCTGCCGTGAGCTCACGCCTCAGGTCGGCCATGCTGTGGGTGCCGCTGAGCGCCTCCATGCCGGCGTCGTTGGCGAGTGGCGTTCCGGTGGTGAAAATGCCGCACTGGCTATCGAACGGGGCATTGCCGCCGACGACCGCCTGCATGAACTCGCGCTGGTTCACCGCCCGCAGCACTGCCCGGCGGACGGCCGGGTTGTCGAACGGCGGAAAGAGCTGGTTGAACCGGAGGAACCCGATCAGGCCCTTCGTCTCCACGACCTCGACCTTGACCGCGCGGTTGGACTGCAGCGACGGAACGAGGTCCATGAGCGGCTGCTCGACCCAGTCGACTTCGCCGGACTGCAACGCTGCCACCTGGGTGGCCGGGTCGGGCGTGGTGATCCATTCGACGCGGTCGAAGTGCACCGTGCGCGGGCCGGCGCAGAAGCTGGCCCGGCCCTGGCGCGGCACATAGGCGTCGAACTTTGCATAGACGTTGCGGGCGCCGGGCACGCGCTCGGCGGCCAGGTAGCGGAACGGCCCGCTGCCGACCATTTCGGTAAGGCGGGTGTTGGCCGGCGTTCGGGCCAGCCGCTCCGGCATGATGACGGCCATGGTGTTGGTGGGGTGCGCGAGGGCGTCGGGCAACAGCGGGAAGCGGCGCCTGAGGCGAAACCGGATCGTCTTGTCGTCCGGGGCGGACAGGTCCGCCGTGACGGCAGCGAGTGATTGGCCAAAGGCGTCGTTGACCCACCAGCGCTGGATGCTCGCCACTGCGTCGCGGGCGAGCACGGGTGTGCCGTCGTGGAACAGCAGGCCGTCGCGCAGGGTAAGGGTCCAGGTCAGGCCATCAGGCTCGGTGGCGTATCCGGCCAGCATCTGCGGCTGCGCCACGCCATCCTCGTCCATGGCGAACAGGGTGTCGTAGACCATGAGCACGTGGTTGCGGGTGACGAAGGCGCTGACTGCCGGGTCGAGCAAGGCGAGGTCGGCATAGGGGACGAAGCGCAGCGTGGTCGCGGATTGCGCGCGTACCACCGGCGGGCAGGCCAGGAGCGCCGCGCCAGCCATTCCAGCCCCGAGCAAGGATCGACGTCGCATATGGGCGCTCCTAGGTTCCACTTTGGCCACGCAAATTACATGCCGCTAGAAATGAGATGATGTCACGACGCCTGAGACGGCAAGACCGTTCCGCGGCGGTGGCTCCTAATGGTCCGATCCTAACGCTTGGTTCCCAAGCGTTAGGTGAGTCGGCCCACCAAACAAAGCCTAGTGGTGCGAATCGGACGGATGCTTCCGTCTGATTTTCACCACTAGGCTCTCGGTCCGGACCAAATGAACCGATGCAGCCTTCGCAGAGCGGATCATTATCAAGATTGGAAAGCGTTGCGCCGGATGGCATTACGCTGTAGTCGGCCGCTCATTCTGAGCTCGACGAATATGGTTGCCGGGAGTTTGGCATGGTCTCTCCGATTTTCACCGCATGGCAGCCGGAGCACGCGGCGCTCTGGGGCAATGTGCCGCTGCGCCTTCGCCATAGCCTGCATCAGCACGAGCTGTTCAGCCGCCCAGCCCTGGCCGAGCTGATCGAGAAGGCGCCCAAGTCGAACTACATGCTGATCGAAACCGGCCGCCCCAACGAGCGCAAGCTGTGGCGCGAGGGCGAGATCGGCGGGATCGGCGGCGACCAGGTCATCGAGGCGATCGGCCGTGGCCGCATCTGGCTGAACCTGCTGCGCGTGAACGAGATCGACCCGCGTTACGGCAAGCTGCTGGACGAGATTTTCGCCGAGCTCGAGGGCCGTGTCCCCGGGCTGAAGACGTTCAAGCGCATCAACGGCATCCTGATCTCGTCGCCGCGCGCGCAGGTGTATTATCATTTCGACACCGCCGGGCAGACGCTTTGGCAGATCCACGGCAGCAAGCGCGTCTATTTGTATCCGCCCGCGCCGCCGTTCCTGACGCCGGAGAGCCTGGAGAACGTCATCCTTTATAACAACGAGACCGGCATCAAGTATGAGCCTTGGTACGAGGACTATGCGACCAGCATGACCTTGAACTCCGGCGAGATGGCGCAGTGGCCACTGAACATGCCGCACCGGATCGAGAACGACGACGAGCTCAGCGTGTCGATGACAATCGAGTATTTCACAGCGGACATCCGCCGGCGCATGTTCGTCAACGGTGCCAACGGCATCCTGCGGGAGAAGCTGAAACTCGACCCGGCCCGCAACGTGTCGGGACCGGCGTTCTGGGCCAAGACGGCGATGTATGCGGCGGCTGCGAAGGGTGGCCTGCTGACGCGTGAGCGCAGCAAGCGCCGTCCGATCACCTTCCAGCTCGATGAGGCCTTCCTGGCCGGACCGTCGTCGGGCGCCGTCAGGCAGGCGGAGCCGGCGACGCAGGCTGTCGGGGGCGATTAGTGAATTTGGATCAAAGACGCCGGCCAGCGAAGCTGGAGGACGCCTGCACCACCATCGTCATGGCGCGAGGCTGACGCGACCCATCAAGGGACGCCGCCAGATCGCGTCGAGCCCCAGGCACTCGCCGGCGCGGTCCAGCACGAAGAAGGCATGCACGAAGATCAGGAAAACGTAGTTCCACGGCCATTCGTCTGCGCGGTGATACAGCCCGACCCAAAGATTGATCGTGAAGGCGATGCCCACTAGTCCGGCAAGCCGCACGCCGAAGCCCAGCATGAGCGATGCGCCGAGCAGCGTCTCCGTGATCCAGACGACCGGGTCGAGGATGGCGATGTTGGGCAGAAGCACGTCCCGCACCAGGGCGGCGTGGGCAGGAAGCCAGGAGTTCTCGACCAGCTGTCCCGTCCAGTACTGGAAGCCGCCCGCGACCGGCAATGGAAGTTTCCATAGCGAGCCCTGCAGCCACATCGTGCCGAGCAGCGTGCGGAACAGCCAGATGGCGAGGGTGCGCCCGCTGCGCTTCGCCGGGTCGCGGACCCAGACCCGGGCTGCCACCGCAATGCCGCCGATCAGCAGGGCGGCATAGAGCGCCACCAGGAGGTATCTCGTGCTGCCCAGCGCGTCATGGTCCGGGGTCTGCCCGATCAGGAACAGCCACGAGTCGTAGAACGGGTTCGTGCGCATCAGATGCTGCCAAACGCTGCCGCTGCGGCCTCGATCAGGCGGAAGGCGGTTACGGTGCCCTCTGCCTCGCCCTTCTCGAAGTCGCTGCCCTCCTGCTGGCCCATGGCATTCGTCACGTGGGCGAAGCAGGTTACAGTGGCGTCGCGGGCCATCGCAAAGGCGTAGAGGGCTGCGGCCTCCATCTCTACGGCGAGCACGCCCCGGGCGCGGGCGGCGGCGATGGCGGCCTCGGTCTCGCGATAGGGCGCGTCGGTGGTCCAGGTCGCGCCGCGATGGAGGGTCATGCCGCGATGTCCTGCTGCTGCCGCCACCGCGTCGAGCAGGGCCGGGTTCGGTGCGGACACGAAGTCGCCAGCGTTGGGCGGCAGATAATGGAAGCTGGTGCCTT
>CAXTJW010000070.1:0-13672 GCA_964244305.1 uncultured Acetobacteraceae bacterium | reverse complement strand
TGCCGATCGCCGAGTTCCGCCGGGTGTATGCGACGGTGAGCCGCGGCGAGCGTGACAGCGCGCGGGCAAAGAAGGAGATGATCGAGGCGAACCTGCGCCTGGTGATCTCGATTGCGAAGAAGTACACCAACCGTGGGCTGCAGTTCCTTGATCTTATTCAAGAAGGCAACATCGGCCTGATGAAGGCGGTGGACAAATTCGAGTATCGCCGCGGCTATAAGTTCAGCACCTATGCGACGTGGTGGATCCGCCAGGCGATCACCCGCAGCATCGCCGACCAGGCGCGCACAATCCGCATTCCCGTGCATATGATCGAGACGATCAACAAGCTGGTCCGCACGAGCCGGCAAATGCTGCACGAGATCGGCCGCGAGCCGGCGCCGGAGGAATTGGCCGAAAAGTTGGGGATGCCGCTCGAAAAGGTGCGGAAGGTGCTGAAGATCGCCAAGGAGCCGATCAGCCTGGAGACGCCGATCGGCGACGAGGAGGACAGCCACCTCGGCGACTTCATCGAGGACAAGGCGGCGGTGATCCCGCTCGACGCCGCGATCCAGGCCAACTTGCGCGAGGCGACGACCCGGGTGCTGAGCAGCCTCACGCCACGCGAGGAGCGGGTGCTGCGCATGCGGTTCGGCATTGGGATGAACACCGACCACACGCTCGAGGAAGTCGGCCAGCAGTTCAACGTGACCCGCGAGCGCATCCGGCAGATCGAGGCGAAGGCGCTGCGCAAGTTGAAGCACCCGAGCCGCAGCCGCAAACTCCGGAGCTTCCTGGACGATTAGGGTGTCTGATGACTAAGCAGACTGGGCATGATGAACGGAGCCTACGCCGTGCAGCCGACTAGCCGAGTTGCCGTCACTGTCACCTTCCTCCGCATGGACGAGCGTCCGACCGATGCGTCGCGTCCGCTGCCGAAGTCGACGCCGCTCGTGACGCTCCGGGCCTGCACCGTGCCGTTCTACCGTTATCTTTACGATACCGTCGGCGGTCCACATCTTTGGTGGCTGCGGCGGTCATTGTCCGATGGCGCCATCGAGGCCCTGCTGCGCGACCCGCTCGTGCATGTCACCGTGCTTTACCGCGATGGCGAGCCCGCGGGGTTTTTCGAGCTCGATCATCGACAGAGCCCGGTGGTGAACCTCAGCTATTTCGGCTTGATGCCGGCGGCGGTCGGGGTTGGGCTTGGCACCGCTTTCCTGCGTGCGGCGGTCGATATGGCATTCGATTTCGGTGCGCGGGCGGTGACGGTGAACACCTGCACTGCCGACCATCCGCGGGCGTTGCCGGGCTATTTACGGGCTGGGTTCCGGCCGGTGCGCGCGGTGCGCGAGATATGGGACGTGCCGACCCGCCTTGGCATGTCCATTCCCGAGCATCTCCGGGTATGACGGTCCCATGGCGCGGCGCGGGGCCCTTCGCCACTTACGCCTGCTGATGGCTATAGAGTTGGAGTAAGCCCTAGCAAAATAGCCCGGAACCACAAGCCTTCGTGATCGTTGCTGGTCTCGAACGGGTACTGCGGCGCTGGGCTGCAGTATCGTGCCGGAATGGGCGGGACCGATGTTGGGCAGCACTTGGGCGATCGCCAAAGAGACAGTGGCCGATTTCGCCGAGGACAACGTGCTGAGCCGCGGCGCCTCGATCGCTTATTTCACGATTTTCTCGATCGCTCCGATCCTCGTCATCTGCATCGCCATTGCCGGCTTGGTTTTCGGCCAGGATGCGGCGCAGGGCGCCATGGTGGGGCAGCTGCAGGGCCTGATGGGAGACCAAGGCGCTCAGGCGGTGCAGGCCATGATCGCCAGCGCCGGCAACAAATCGAGCGGTATTTGGGCGACGGTAATCGGTGTCGTGACCCTATTGGTGACCGCGACCGGCGTGTTTGGAGAGATGCAATCGTCGCTCAACGCCATCTGGAAGGCGGAGGCGCCCACCGGAGTGACCGGTATGTTGAAGGCGCGCGCTGCGGGCCTTGGCCTGGTTGCCGCACTCGGATTTTTACTGCTGGTTTCGTTGGTTGTGGGCGCGGCGCTAGCGGCCCTGGGAAGCTACCTCAATAGCTTCATTCCCGGGATCGTGACGATTTTGCAAGTCGTGAACTTCGTCGTTTCATTCCTGATGGTAGCGGCCCTGTTCGCCGCGATCTACAAAATCCTGCCAGACCGGCAGTTGAAGTGGAAGGACGTAATTGTCGGCGCGTTTGCGACCTCGTTATTGTTCACGGTTGGCAAGACGCTGATCGGGCTCTATATCGGCAGCAGTTCGGTCGCGAGTAGTTACGGCGCTGCCGGTGCGCTCGTGATTGTGTTGCTATGGATATACTACTCCTCGCTGATTTTCCTTTTGGGGGCCGAGTTTACCAAGGTCTGGGCTAGCCATCACGGCAGCGCCGAAGCGTTTGCGGCGCGCACGGACCAGCCATCCAGTGCCGCCCAGGCCGCCACGCCAAGCTCCGCGGTGCAATCGGTGCTCGCCCATGCCGCCACACGCAAGACACCAATCGGCGTTTTCGAAATCGCGGCGCTTGGGACGTTGCTGTTGGTAGCTTTACAGGGCCATAGGCGCCGATGAATGCCTTCGCTGAAGACGAAGATTGAGCGCCTTGCTAGCCTAGGTGCTGCTGTCACACGCGGCTGTGCCGCGTATTCAAATTGTCCCGACAATGGCCGTTAATGGACAGTGGTAATGGCGAGATGATGATCCGCGACTGATATATCAATTTCTTGGCCGGTCTCATGACGCTCGTAGCCAAAAAGTTGCTTGTCGTTGGCGGCTGCCTCCAGCAATGCGCTCGCCGCTTGTCCGTCCAAAGGCCTGCTGAACAGGTAGCCTTGGCCGCGGTCACATCCCCAGTCGCCGAGCAGGGCCGCCTGCTCGGTGGTCTCAATTCCTTCGCCCGTGACCTTTAAGTTGAGTGACTTGGCGAGCGCCATGATCGCTCGGACAATTGCGGTATCCTCCTGGCCTTGACCGATTCCGCTGACGAACGAACGATCGATCTTAAGCACGTCCAGCGGCAGCCGCTTGAGATAGGCCAACGAGGAGTAGCCGGTTCCGAAATCGTCGATAGCGATCTGCAGGCCAAGGTTTTTCAGCTCCCACAAAGTCCGAATGGTCGCCTCGACATCGCGCATCAGAACACCCTCGGTGATCTCCAGCTTGAGGCAGCGGGCGGGCAAGCCCGCCTCGTGCAGAGCCCTGGACACGTCGGCTACCAGGAACGGCTTCTGGAACTGGCGCGGCGACAGGTTGACGCTGAGCGTCAGCGGCGGCTCGGAGGGGAACTGCTCATGCCAGGCTGCGACCTGCCGGCACGCCTCTTCGAGCACCCACTGGCCGAGCGGGATGATCAGCCCGGTCTCCTCGGCAAGCGGGATGAAGTCCAAGGGCGACACCAGGCCGCGCAAGGGATGCTGCCAGCGGACCAGGGCCTCGACCTCGCTAACCTTCCTTGTGTCCATCGACACGATTGGCTGGTAGTGAACCCGCAACTCTCCTTGATCGAGCGCACGGCGCAAGTCGCTCTCCAGCTCCAGGCGGGCCAGCGTGTCGGTATGCATGCTAGGATCGAACATGACGTAGCGCGCCCGGCCGTCGCTCTTGGCCCTATACATCGCAAGGTCCGCGTTTCGCAGTAGGCTGTCCGCGGTCTCTTGGCCGGCATCGCTCAGCGCGATGCCGATGCTGGCGGTGATGACGAGTTCGCGCACGTCCAGCGTGAATGGCCGGCTGAACTGATGGGCAATGGCTTTCGCCACGGGCACGGCATCGTCCGCGCCGGCCAGCAACTCGAGCACGACGACGAACTCGTCCCCACTCAGGCGTGCGACCGTGTCCTGGGCGCGGACGCAGCTTCGCAGACGGGCCGCCACTTCAGTCAGCAGCTGGTCTCCGACATGGTGGCCGAGGCTGTCGTTGATCAGCTTAAAATTGTCGATGTCGAGGAACAGCAGCCCGACCGCGTCTTTGCGCCGGCCCGCGCGGACCAGCGCCTGCTTGAGGCGGTCCAGGAACAACACGCGGTTAGGCAGCCCGGTCAGGGCATCGTAGAACGCCTGCTGCGTGAGTTGCTGCTCGAAGGCCTTGCGTTCGGTGGTGTTGCGCACGGTCACGACAATCCCCTGCACCGCCGGGTCGTGTAGCAGGCTGGTGGCGATCAGCTCGGCATGGCGCCAGGCGCCTGCACCGTCACGCAGCCGCAGCTCGGTCGTCCGGGTGGCTGCTGGGTCCGCGCCCTCTGGCGAAGCATGCCGCAACTGGTCCCAGAGCTCGCGCAATGCGGGTTGGTCGTCAGGATAGGTCAATGCAAGGATGGGCTCGCCGAGCAGTTCGGTAGCCGGAAAACCCCACGCGGTTTCAGCGGCGGGGCTCTGGTAGGTGATGGTGCCCGGAGCCGTGCAGATGAGGATCAGGTCCGAGGCATTCTGCACCAGGCCGCGGAAGCGCTGCTCGCTCGATCGGGTGGTGGATGCCTCGCGCAGAAGGCCCTCGTCCGCCCGGCGCTGCAAGCTGCGCAGCATCGTCCAGAAGAAGATCACCAGGCCAACGGCCAGCGCAAAGACGATCGGCGTCGCAATCAGCACGCTCCGCTGAACGTCGGAGAGAGCTTCCAGGCGATCGGCAGCGTCTGTTCGATGCTGATCCGAGGCCGCGACGACCTGGGTTTCGATCGCGTCGAAGCTGGGATCGACCTCAGCTTGATCGATATCGTTGGCTGCGGCCGTATCGCCTGCATCCACCGCCGCAAACATTCTCCTGATCGCCTCCAGATACTGGACGTGCCTGACCAATACGTCGTCGATCAGCAAGCGATCTGCAGCAGTGCCATAAAGGCTGGCTTTGTGCAGCGCCTCGACCAGTTCAAGCGCGATTGCACGATGTCGCCCTCTCACCTCATCACCGGGCTCGAGACGGTATTTTCGTTCGAGCGACTCCTCTGCGTCGACAGCGAAACGTGCTTTTTCGAAGAGGTTGCTCAACTCCGTGGCATGCCTGACTGCGACGCCGATTTTATAGGTCGATGTCGCACCCCACAGCGCGAACCCAGGGAGTGTCACCAGCACAGCGAGAAGGCCGAGCGAGGCGAGGCGTCCGGACTGCATGTGCCTGCGCAGCACGTCGACGACGCGGCGCGGAAGGAAGAGCCTACCGTCTAATGCCTGGATCATCCGGGCGCCACGCAACGACGGTCCGCCCTGCGATGGTGCGCTGACGGTCAGCGGGGGCCGGAGTGGATTATCCATGATGCGTTCTATCTCAGAATGTACAAGCAACATCCTCGCATCTTGTCATTAAGAATTGGATAACGCGGCACCTGCTACGGCCACTTGCTCGAGAGACTGGGGGCTTCTGCTTAGGCTGCGATAGGGCGGGTAGACAAGTTCTGCTTTACGACCAAGAACCGAGACTTTGGCGTCAAAATATCGCTCGGCCCCAGGCCTAATATTGCTGTTAATACCGCTTATAAGGTAGGAATTTGCCCGACATCGTCATCTTCACCCGGTCGCCCTTCTGGTCGGGCTGCCGCTCCATCGTCATGTCGAAGTCGATGGCGCTCATGATGCCGTCGCCGAACTCCTCGTGGATCATCTCCTTCCACGTCGTGCCATAGACCTGGATCAACTCGTAGAACCGATAGATCAACGGGTCGGTCGGCACCGCTGTCGGCAATGAGCCGCGATACGGCGCCTCCGCCAGCAGCGCCGTCTCCTCCTCGGACAGGCCAAACAGCACACTCGCCTTTTCCGCGGTTTCCGGCGTCATGCTCATCTGGCCCAGGCACGCCGCGCAAACCCAAACCGGAGCGTGCCCGAGCTTCCCGGCGACATCGGCCCAGGTCCAGCCTTTCTGCTTCTTGATGCCGCGGATCTTGAGGCCCAGGGCGGTCTTTGCGTCATTCAACTGATTGTCTCCTCGATAATGGATGCAGCCGGGCGGACCTCCGGCACGTGCTGACCGTCCCACCCCTCGGGCCGCGCGCCGGCCATGATGCGGGAACGCGCAACCAGGAAGTCGACGATATGGTTGCGCATCGCGTAGTGGCCCGGCGTGCGGTGAATAGTCTGCCGGTCCCGCGGCCGCGGCAAGGTGTTGACCACGACCTCCGCCACCCGTGCGTCGGGACCGTTGGTCATCAGCAGGATGCGGTCGGCCAGCAGGATCGCCTCGTCGACATCGTGCGTGATCATGAACGCGGTCTGCCCGGCATCCGACACCAGCCGCAGCACCTCGTCCTGCAGCGTCCCGCGGGTGAGGGCATCGAGCGCGCTGAACGGCTCGTCCATCAGCAGGAGCGACGGCTCGACGGCCAGGGCACGGGCGATGCCGACCCGCTGCTTCATGCCGCCCGACAGCTCCGCCGGCTTGCGCAGTGCCGCGTCGGATAGGCCCACCAGGTCCAGCACGCGCTGTGCATGGTCCTGAACCTTCGCCTTCGGCCAGTCCCGGTGCCGGCTGCGGACGGCGAAGGCGACGTTGCCCAGCGCCGTCAGCCACGGCAGCAGCGCATGCGATTGGAAGATGACGGCGCGGTCGAGCGCCGGGCCGGAAATTTCGCGCCCGTCCATGACGATGGTGCCGCCATCCGGCGCTTCCAGCCCGGCCAGGATGTTGAGGATCGTCGTCTTGCCGCAACCGGAATGGCCGATCAGCGCCACGAACTCGCCGCGCTCGACGCCGAACCAGACGTCGCGGAACACTGGGCGGCCGTCATAGCGGCGGGAGATGCCCTCGACGCTCAGCCAGGCGCGCGACACGGACCTACTCCCGCCAGGCAACGGCGCGGGCGGCGCGCCCGAGCAGCTGGTCCAGCGCCATGCCGACCAACCCGATGACCAGGATCGCCACCACGATGTCGGCGATGGCGAGGTTGTTCCACTGGTTCCAAACGAAGTAGCCGATCCCCGTGCCGCCCACGAGCATCTCGGCCGCGACGATCACCAGCCAGGCGATGCCGATGCTGATGCGTGCGCCGGTCATGATGGTGGGGGCGGCGGCGGGCAGGATGACGGTGAAGGCGGTGCGCCACGGCCCGGCTTCCAAGGTGCGCGCCACGTTCAGCCACTCGCGCCGCACCGAGGCGACGCCGAACGAGGTGTTGAGCAGCATCGGCCAGATGGCGCAGATGAAAATCACGAATATGGCCGATATGCCGCTGTCCCGGATGGTATACAGCGCGAGCGGCATCCACGCGAGCGGGCTCACGGGCCGCAACACCTGGATGATCGGGTCGAGCGCGCCGTGCAGCACCGGGCTCATGCCGATCAGGAAGCCGAGCGGGATCGCAACCAGCGCCGCCAGGCCGAACCCGGTCAATACCCGCAGCAGCGACCAGCCGAGCTGGATGCCGAGGCCCTGGTCGTTGGCGCCGCGGATGTAGAACGGGTCGCGCAGGTGGTGCCAGGCCCGTTCCGCGATGTCGGAGGGGCGCGGCATGGGCGTCTGCTGGCCCTGCTGCGCGGCAGCGCCGAGCAGCTTGGCGTATTCGGGATCGAGCGCCGGGCCGCTGGCCGCCCTGGGCGTCGCCGCAATCTGCCACGTCCCCAGGAAAACCACGAGGATCGCCAGCAACAGCAGCATGGAGCGGACGCGGAGGGCCATCAGCTCCGCCGGATCGGGAAGCTCGCGACGTAGCCGTCGGGATCGGCCGGGTCGAAGGTCTTGCCCATGATGGTATGCGAGCGGTAGGCGCTGGCGGGGACGGTGAGCCCGAGGTCACGCATCTTGGACCCGGCGTCGGTCGCGAGATACACCTGTTCCGCCACGTCGCGCCATTGCACGTCGCCCTTGACCTGCCCCCAGCGCTTCATCTGCGTCATGATCCACAGCGCCATGCTCTGATACGGGAACGGCTCGAAGCTCACGCGGTCCGGCACCCGCTTCACCGCACCGAGCCCGTCGGCATAGGTGCCGGTCAGCGCCTGCTCCACCACCGTCACCGGCTGGTTCAGGTAGTTCTGCGCGGCGATCACGCCGGCGATCTCCTTGCGGTTCTCGGACTTGTTGGCGTGCGCCGTCGCCTCGATGACGGAGCGCAGCAGCGCCTGGTAGGTGTTGGGCGCCTCCGTCACCAGCTTGCGCGGCACCGCGAAGGCGCAGCAGGGATGCCCGTCCCATAGCTCGCGCGTGAGCACGTGGATGAAGCCGACGCCGTCGTAGACCGCACGCTGGTTGAACGGGTCTGGCCCCAGGAAGCCGTCGATGTTCTCGGCGCGCAGGTTGGCGACCATCTCCGGCGGCGCGATGACGCGAAGCTGCACGTCGCGGTCGGGATCGAGCCCAGCCTCGGCCAAGTAGTAGCGCAGCAAGTAGGCGTGCATCGAATAGTCGAACGGAATGCCGAGCTTGAAGCCCTTCCAATCCTTCGGGTCGCGTCGGTCCTTGTGCTTGTTCGCCAGCACGATCGCCTGGCCGTTGATGTTCTCGATCGCCGCGACGCTCCACGGGATCGGGTTCGAGCCGACGCCCATCGAGATCGCCAGCGGCATCGGGCTCAGCATGTGCGCGGCGTCGTATTCGCCGTTGAACGACTTGTCGCGTATCACCGCCCAGCCGGCGGTGCGCACGACCTCCACGTTCAGGCCGTTGCGGGCGTAGAAGCCCATCGGCGCCGCCATGATGATGGGGGTCGCGCAGGTGATGGCGATGAAGCCGACCTTGAGGTCCTTTTTTTCCGGCGTGGCCGCGGCGGGCTGCGCGACGGCCTGGGCCATCGCGTCCTGCGCGCGGAGGATCGGGAATGCCTGGTCCATGGCTGCGGCCACCACGCCGGCGCCCAGCAAGCGGATCACCCGGCGCCGTCCGGCCTCGCCGCCAAACGCCGCACGCTCGGCCGCCACGCGGACCGCGGCGCTGCCGAGCGCCTCGACGCTCTCGCAGCCCAGCTGCGTGCCGCCGCAACGGCAGGTCTTAGGATGAATGATCAATGCTGTAGCCCCGTGTGCCCGATCGAGGGGAGCAAGTCACATGCCACCCCCTGCGCGCGGGAGCAAGCCTATGCACAGACCGGTCAGTCGCCTTCAATTTAGGCGCGTGCCTATAGAATGGGCAGCTCTTACTCAACTATGTCGCTGGCGTATGGCGCAAGGGGCGCGATAGGCTGTTGCCAACAACACCGGAGAGCACGTCATGCAACCACCGATCCGCCTGCCGCACCGGCCCGGCTGGATATCCGAGTTCCAGGCCTTCATCCTGCGCGGCAACGTCGTCGACCTCGCCGTCGGTATCATCATCGGCGCCGCGTTCACCTCGATCGTGAACAGCCTGGTCAAGGACCTGTTCACCCCCGTGCTTGGACTGCTGCTGGGCGGCATCGACTTCTCGAACCTGTTCATAACGCTGAAGGGGTCGCACGAGGCGACACTCGATGCGGCGCAGAAGGCGGGCGCCGTCACGCTCAACGTCGGGCTGTTCCTGAACGCGGTCATCTCGTTCCTGATCGTGAGCTTCGCGATATTTTGGGTCGTGAAGGCGCTGAGCCGGTTCAAGGCCAAGGAGAACGAGGAACCGGCCGCCCTGACGCAGACCGAGGCGACGCTGATCGAGATACGCGACCTGCTGAAAACCACCAAGGTTTGAAACGTTTCAGGGACTGACCTGTTGTCCAGATCATGATCAAGACCGTCGACACGCCTGCATTGCGGATCGCCTATGAGGAGACCGGGCCGCCCGATGGCCAGCCAGTGCTGCTGCTGCACGGCTGGCCATATGACGTCCGCGCGTTCGACGAAGTGGTTCCCACGTTGGCGCAGGCCGGCTGCCGGGTGATCGTGCCCTGTCTGCGCGGCTTCGGGCCGACGCGGTTCCTCTCGGAGGCGACGCCGCGGTCTGGCGAGCAGGCGGCGCTCGGGGGGGATGCTTTGGCGTTGATGGATGCGCTGGCGCTGCCTTCTGCGGTGTTAGCCGGGTATGACTGGGGCGGGCGGGCGGCCTGCGTCGTGGCGGCGTTGTGGCCGGAGCGGGTGCGTGGGCTGGTTTCGGTAGGCGGCTACAATATTCAGGACATTGCTGGCTCGGCTGCGCCGCTCGATCCCGAGCAGGAGCGCCGGTATTGGTATCAGTACTATTTTCATGGGGAGCGTGGCCGCGCCGGGCTTGCGGCCAACCGCCGGGCGTTTTGCCGGCTGCTTTGGCGGCTGTGGTCGCCGAGCTGGGTGTTCGACGACGCGACGTTCGAGCGGACGGCCGGGTCGTTCGACAACCCGGATTTCGTGGATGTGACGGTGCAGTCGTATCGTCACCGTTTCGGCTACGCAGCCGGCGACCCGGCGCTGGAGGCGATCGAACGGCGGTTGGCGCTGCAGCCGGCGATTACTGTGCCGACGATGGTGCTCCACGGCGATGACGACGGTGTAGGACCGGCGGAGCAGTCGGCGGGGCATGCGCGGCATTTCACCGGCGGGTATGTGCGGCAGGTCGTGCCGGGCGTCGGGCATAACCTGCCGCAGGAAGCGCCGGGTTCGTTTGCGTTGGCGGTGCTGGGCTTGCTGAGTTGATGATGGCCGGGTGGGCGCCTATCCCCGAAAACCTTGAACCGACATAGGAAGGAGAATATGTAGGACGTAGACGTTCTACATCGGGCTATGGGGTAAGAGATGGGCAAGGTCGTCACGTTGCGAGAAGCCAATCAGGCGTTTGCCCGCTGCGTCCGCGAGGTGGAGGCTGGCGAGGAGTATGTAATCACCCGCAACGGTGCGCCGGTGGCGCGGCTGGTTCCGGTTGTTGGCCGCCGGGTGCTTTCGCCGGCGCAGCAGGCGGCGCTTGCCCGCACCCATGCGCGGATGGAGCAGGGTTGGGCACTTGGCGCCGGGCCGCTCGACCGGGACGCGCTGCATGAGCGTTGAGCGTTTCACGCTCGACACAAATATCCTGATTTATAGTATCGACAGCCAGGCGGGCGTGCGGCAACGGATGGCGAGGCAGATCATCGACCTTGCCCTCCGATGCGACTGCTGGATCACGCTGCAGGCGGTTTCTGAATTTTATGCTGCGGCCACTCGCAAGGGCCGGATGGCGGTCGCGGAAGCGGCGGCGCAGGCTGCCGATTGGCTCGACCTGTTCCCATGCCTGCCGAGTTCGCCGACCGCGGTCCGGACTGCTCTGGCTGCGGCGGCCAGCGCGCGTACTTCGTATTGGGCTGCCTTGCTGGTCGCGACGGCTGCGGAAGGGGGGTGCACTGCCATACTGACCAATGATTTGGCGGATGGGGGGCTGCTTGGGGGCGTGCGGGTGCTGAACCCGTTTGGTGGCGAGGCGATCACGCGAGCGGCGCTGCTTCTGCTTGATCCATAGCGCCACGGTTAGAACGAGAGGCTTATGTGGCGGTCGACCGTGGCCGGGTACCGGATGTCTTGATGGTTTGAACGACGGATGGCCCAGGCTGATTGCCAGGTGCGACATTATGCCGCATCAGGCTGGCCGAGACCGAGGCCGTCGATGACGTTCGTGTCTTGCTCCTCGAACCTTTCGACATCGCCGCATGTTACCGTGACCAGGCGATCAGCGCCGTCCAGGAGCC
This sequence comes from uncultured Acetobacteraceae bacterium, assembly GCA_964244305.1. GTDB lineage: Bacteria > Pseudomonadota > Alphaproteobacteria > Acetobacterales > Acetobacteraceae > CAHJXG01. The sequence goes on along the minus strand of CAXTJW010000070.1, from coordinate 2,154 downwards.
CAACATGCGGATCATCACCCTTGAGGAACACGTGGTCGACGCCGCTGTCACCGAGGCAACAAAGGCAGTCCTCGCGACCCAGGCCGGCTACATGGCCGATGTTGGCGTCAGTCAAGACCCGCCAGACCCCGCGTCGGATCGTCCTTACCTGCTTCCGGTCCGCGAAAGCATGTCCAGGGCGGCCGACATGGGTGCGGGACGCATTGCCGAAATGGATGCGCACGGCATCGATATGCAGGTTTTATCCTACAGCAACCCGCTGCAACTGGCTCCGGCCGGTCAGGGCGTCGAAATGGCGCGTGCGGCGAACGACAGGCTTGCCGAAACCGTGCGGGCCCACCCCGGCCGCTTCGCCGCCTTCGCGATCCTGCCCTGGCAGGACCCGCAGGCAGCAGCGGCCGAGCTGGACCGTTCCGTGCGCAGCCTCGGGCTCAAAGGCACGCTGCTCATCGGGCGGCCCGGCGAGACGTTCCTGGACGATCCGCGCTACGAGCCGGTGCTAGCAAAGCTGAACGAGCTGAAAGTGCCGATATACGTGCATCCGGGCGCTCCCTTGGTGCAGGTGCAGCAGCCGTACTACGGCGGGTTCGGCAAGGCGGTGACCGCGCGGCTGTCGCTGTTCGGCTGGGGCTGGCACAACGAGGCCGGGATCCATGTCATCCGCATGATGCTGTCCGGGGTGTTCGACAGGTTCCCCGACCTGCAGGTCATCAGCGGGCACTGGGGTGAGATGGTGCCCTTCTATCTTCAGCGCATGGACGACGCGATGCCGCGGGACATCACCGGGCTGTCTAGGAGCATCACGGACACATACAGATCGCAGGTGTATGTCACGCCGAGCGGCATGCTGAACCTGCCGCACTTCAAGTTCATCCACGAAGTCCTGGGCGCAGATCGCATCCTCTATGCGGTGGACTATCCCTACCTGACCAATACTGGCGCGCGCCGTTTCCTGGAGCAACTGCCGATCAGCCCGGAGGACAAGGAGAAGATCGCCTACCGTAACGCCGAGAGCTTGTTGCGCATGTGATCGGCAGGAAGCTGCCTTGGAACCCACTTTGAGCTTCAGTTGACCATGCGGCGTGGATAGCCCGACAGCAGGCTGGCGGCTGTCCGCGGCCCGTTTGTGTTTCTCATGGATTCCGAAGCGGACCGGCAGCTATCGGCCAGCACCGGTAGCCTGGTCCCTTGACTTGCCTCGCCACTCAAACCGACCTCAAGCCTCGCACCCCTCCGCCCGAAGCAAATCCACCACCGCCCCAGCAGGCACATCCGCGCTCGTAAAAGCCTGCCCAATCCCCCGCGTCAGCACGAAATGCAGCGCCCCATCGCGCATCTTCTTATCTCGCCGCATGTTCGCAATCAGCCGCGACGCCGAAAAACGCCGGTTCAGCATGCCGGGCTCGCTCGGCAACCCGACCGCGTTCAAATGTTCCGCCACCCGCGCCGCATCCCTCGGCGCGCACAGCCCCAACTGCGCCGACAGCCGGAATGCCAGCCCCAAGCCAACCGCCACCGCCTCCCCATGTAGCAGCGCGCCGCCATAGCCGACCTCCGCCTCCAGCGCATGCCCGAACGTATGGCCCAAATTCAGCAACGCCCGCCCATCCGCCGGCCGCTCCTCGCGCTCGTCGTCGCCGACCACCGCCGCCTTGAACGCGCAGGCGCGCAGGATCGCCTCCGCCTGCACGTCGCGGTCCCCCGCGGTCAGCGCCGCGCCATGCTCCTCGCACCAATCGAAGAACGCTGCGTCGCCGATCAGCCCGGCCTTCACCACCTCCGCATACCCCGCCCGCAGCTCGCGCCCATTCAGCGTGCCGAGCGTCCCGGTGTCGGCCAGCACCAACCGCGGCTGATGGAACGCTCCCACCAGGTTCTTGCCATGCGACGTGTTGATGCCCGTCTTGCCGCCCACGCTGCTGTCCACCTGCGCCAGCAACGTCGTCGGCACCTGCACGAACGGCAGCCCGCGCAGCGTCGTCGCCGCCGCGAACCCGGCCAGATCGCCCACCACGCCGCCACCCAGCGCAATTAACGTCGTGCGCCGCTCCACCCCCGCGTCCAGCAGCGCATCGACCACACGGGCATAGCTCGCCATGCTTTTGGACGCCTCGCCGGGCGGCACGACGATCTGCTGCGCCGCGATCCCGGTCT
>CAXTJW010000069.1:0-13677 GCA_964244305.1 uncultured Acetobacteraceae bacterium | reverse complement strand
TCCGGTTGGTGACGAGGCAGCATTGCTGCGTCCTGAGAGGACAGACGTTTGAAGACGCCGTCATGGTCGCCACCGTTCGTCACCGATTGCCGCGGCGGCCTCCAGAAACACGCGAGCCAAAGAGTATTCGGCCTCGTATCAACCATGGCGACAACATTGTAATGGCGCATCAACCTAATCACCTGATCGAGCGTGCTGCTGCCCTGTTGCAGGCCAGCCGGGCGTTGCACCCGAACGATGCCGCTGGCGAACCATCGAGCCAGGCGCCGGGGGCGGCTCCGCCGTCGCCGATGTTCGCCCCGCTCCTACCGACCCTCGCCTCCCCGCCGCTGGCCGTCCCATCCCCGACACTCGCCAGCATCGCTGAGCGATCCGATCAGCAGGCGCTGCCTGGACAAAACGGCTCTGCTTCACCCGTAGCCCGCACCGGTACGCGCCTTCCCGCCACGCCGGCGTCAGCCGTCGCTCCGTTGATTCCTCGTCCGGTTGCGCCGCGCCCGGCGTCGCTACGGCCTTCGGCCAATGAAGAACCCGTGTCCTCGTTGCTGCCCGTCATCAGTCTGGACGCGATGGAGCGCGCCGGCATGGTCGTCGCCCGCACGGCACGCACACGGATATCGGAGGAATATCGCATCGTGATCGGCCGGGTGCTGCGCGCCCTCCGGGACGAACCGGACGGCGCCGGGCTGCATAACGTCGTGATGGTCACCAGTGCCCGGCCTGGCGAAGGTAAAAGCTTTACCGCGCTCAACCTGGCCGGCAGCATTGCTCAACATACGACCGACAAGGTGCTGCTGGTCGACCTGGATGCCAAGTTGCGTCCGATCTCTGCCATGCTCGGCATCGACGGCAGATTGGGCTTTCATGACCTGGTCACCGACCCGACTCTGCGGCTTGAGGACGTTATCCTGAGTACTGCGGTCGGCAATTTGACGATCTTGCCCGTCGGTTCTCGATCGGGGGCGGATACCGCGGTCGCCCACACGCGGCCGATTCCTCCGACCATCACCCGCTTGGCCCGGCGCTTCCCTAAGCACGTGATCATGCTGGATGCGCCGCCCTGCCTATCGACAAGCGACCCGCACACGGTAGCCCCATTCGTCGGTCAGGTCGTCATGGTGGTCGAGGCCGAACGGACGCAGCGTAGTGAGGTCGAGGCGGCGCTCGACCTCGTGCGTGTCTGCCCGACAGTAACGATGTTGCTGAACAAGGTAAAATTGACCACCAGCCACACGTTCGGCGCCTACGACTATTACGGCTCGTATTCCTGACCAGATGGGCGCCGTTACGTTGAAAAAGGCGCGCATCGGCGACAAGCCCGGCCGGTTCGACAGCGCCGTATTGGCCGCGGCGGCCTGCATTGGCGGGACTTCGGCCTGGGCACAGGCTGGCGGTGGCTTGCCGACCCTACCCGCTACGATCGTCGATACCCGGGTCGGCGACTTGCGCGGCCAACTGCAGCAATTTCTACCCGGCCTGCTGCCGCGAGACGCCGGCCCGGCTTTCCTTGTGACAACCGCGCTCGGGGTCGACTTGGGCGTTACCGACAACGCATTGCACGCCGACCGGCCGCGCCGCGCGGACATCTTCACGGAATTCAGCCCGTCGATCCAGATCTCCGCCGACACCGCACGGCTGAAGGTGAATCTGAACTACGCTCCGGTCGCCAGCGTCTATGCCCAGACGTCCAGCCAGACCCGGGTCGATCACTTCGGCAACGCCGTAGCACTTGCGACCATCGTGCCCGATGCGGTTTTCCTCGATGCGCGCGGCAGCATCACGCAGCAGTCTCGCACCGGCGGTTATGGCCAGACCAATACGACAACCCTGAGCCGCAACGATCAGGTTCAATCGACCTCGCTCAGCGTTACGCCCTATGCCGAGCACCGCTTTCGCGGTTGGGGCACCGGCCGGGTCGGCTATTCCTTGGCCCGGACCAACCAAGATGGCCGCAGCGATCAGAATACGCTCACTGCCAACCAGGCGCTGCAGCTGGACGCCACCGGGTTCGGCGCCGTTGCCAATTTGACGACCCAACGGGAGCGCGCGTCGTTCGTCACCGGTGAAAACCTGGGCCGGGTCAACAACGCCACAGTGGTGGAGGCGGTGCAATACAGCGGCGGCGACCTGTCCTATCGTGGCGCGCATCGCAACCAGGTCACGAACGACGTCGGCTATGCGATCACCCGCACCATCACGGCGCTGGTTGGCTTTGGTTATCAGGACCTGAGCTTCGGCGGCACGCCAAGCGTCCGTATCAACGAACCGATCTGGAGCGTGGGCGGCCGGATCGTGCCGGACCCGGACAGCACGCTCACGGTAAGCTATGGGCACCGGGACGGCTTTAATGCGGCGTCGGTCGATGGAGCATACTCCCCGACCGCCCGCACCCGCGTTTTCGTGCGCTACAGCACAGGGCTGACGAGCGACGCAGAGGAGCAGCAGGACCTGCTGCAATCGACCAATGTGGGCCCGGGTGGGCTGCTGACGGACAGCGTGACCGGGGCGCCGGTCGGATCGACAAGCGGGGCCTTCGGCACGCAGAACGGCCTCTATCGCCTGCGCCGCTTTTCGATCACCGGCCTGGTTGTGCTGCCGCGTGACTCCCTCAGCGTAGGCCTTGCCCAAGATGACCGGACAAGCGTCAGCTCCGCGACCACGATCGCGGGAGTTGCGGCGACGCCGGCCGGTTCCAGCAATAGCGGCATCATCGGGACATTGTCCTGGCAGCATGAGCTTACGCCGACCCTCACCACTTCTGCGTCGCTCTCCTATGGGCTCGAGTCGAATAGCGGCGTGGGCGGCGCTGCAGCGCAAGGCTCGCCGCGCACGATCCAGACCAGCCTCGGGCTCAATTACACATTCACGCAGACACTCAGCGGCAACGTGCGATATTCGTTCGCCGACCGTTCCGGCGCCTCGGCGCAAACGTCCCAGTTCAATTCCAGTCCGTTCGGCAATGGGCAGGCAGGTCAGAACCTGACCGAGAACCTGTTGCTCGCCGGCCTACGAAAAAACTTTTAGGCGCGGTCCCGTGTACGAAACCTACTACAACCTGTCCGCGATGCCGTTCCAGCTCACGCCGGATAGCCGCTTCTTTTTCGGCAGCAGCGGCCATAGCAAGGCGATCGCCCACCTGAACTACGGCCTGGCGCAGGGTGAGGGTTTCATCGTCGTCACCGGCGAGGTCGGCGCCGGCAAGACGACGCTGGTCGAGTGGCTGCGCTCCCAAATGGACCCGGCCGCCTACACCATCGCACGGATCAGCACGACGCAAATCTCCGAGGACGATCTGTTCCGCATGGCGATGGCGGGCTTCGGCCTGACGGACGAGGACCTGGGCAAAGCCGCCCTGCTGCGCCGGTTCGAGGAGGTGCTGCGCGAACATCAGGCCACCGGACGCCGTTGCCTGCTGATTGTCGACGAGGCGCAGAACCTATCTTTCGCAGCGCTCGAGGAGCTGCGGATGCTGTCCAACATCACGGTCGACGGCCGCACCTCGATGCAGACGATACTGCTGGGCCAACCGCAGTTCCGCCGCCTCCTGACCAGTCCTAACCTGGATCAGCTCCGCCAACGGGTGCTGATTTCCTACCACCTTGGGCCGCTCGCCCGCGAGGAGACGCGCGCCTATATCGAGCATCGCCTTACCGCCGTCGGCTGGGCGGACGATCCGAGCTGGGACACGAGCGCGTTCGAGGCGGTTTTCAACCACACCGGCGGCATCCCGCGCCGGATCAACCGCCTATGCTCACGCGTGCTGCTGTACGGCGCGCTCGAGGAGACACACGACATCACCGGCGAGGTCGTGGACGCGACCGCCGCGGAGCTGGCGCAAGATTTGGAGGGTATGCCCTCGGAATGGACCGAGGCGATAGCGCCCGCTGTCCCTCCGGGCGCGGCGTCGGCCGGGTTTGCCGATACGCACGCTGGCCTCCTGAGCCGGGTCGAGGCATTGGAAAGCCAAATGGCCGAGCGCGACCGGGTGTTCCGGCGCCTCACGCAGATGCTGGGCGTCGGCGGGTGATGACGCCGACGAACGCCATGACGGTCGACGTCGAGGACTATTTTCAGGTCCAAGCCTTCGCCGGCGTTATCGATCGGGCCGCATGGGACACGATCCCGTGCCGGGTCGAGGCGAACATGGATCGTATCCTCCAGCAGTTCGACCGTGCCGGCGTCGCGGCCACGTTTTTTACCCTTGGCTGGATCGCGACGCGCTATCCATCGGTCGTCCGCCGCATCGTTGCCGCCGGGCACGAACTGGCCAGCCACGGCTACGGTCACGCGAGGGCCGACGGCCAGACCCCTGACGACTTCCGCGCGGACGTGCGACGGGCCCGCGATACGCTGCAGGACCTGGGCGGCGTGGCCGTCGTCGGCTACCGCGCGCCGACGTTCTCGATCGGCCCTCGCAACCCTTGGGCCTTCGATGTGCTGGGCGAGGAGGGTTACGCCTATAGCTCCAGCGTCTTTCCGGTGCGGCACGACCTGTATGGCGCGCCGGATGCGCCGCGATTTCCCTATCGCCCGGGTGCCGCGCCCTTGGTTGAAATTCCGATGACAACGGTGCGGCTTGCCGGGCGCAACCTGCCCTGCGCCGGCGGCGGCTACTTCCGGTTGATGCCCTACGCCCTGTTCCGCACTTTGCTGCAGCGCTTTAACCGGGTCGAGGCCGCAGCCGCGGTCTTCTACTTCCACCCGTGGGAGATCGATCCCGGCCAGCCCCGTGTCGGCGCAGCGAGCCGCCTGTCCCGGTTCCGCCACACGGTCAATCTTCGCGCCACGCACGGCCGGATCGAGCGCCTGCTGCGCGATTTTGCTTGGGGCCGCATGGACCACGTTTTTGCCGAAGCCATCGCGCAGCCGCCCCAAAAAGCCGGCCCGGCGGTTTAATCCCCTCAAAGGCGCATCGCATGTCGATCGTTTGCCGACCGCTCGACGCCGCGACCGCACCCGCTTGGGATGCGTTCGTCGAGGCCGTGCCGACCGGCACATTCTTCCACCGCGCCGCCTGGGCGCAGGTGTTCGCCCGCGCCTTCGGGCACACGCCGCACTACGTCTTGGCGCAACAGGATGGTGCGGTGGTGGGCGTGCTGCCGCTGGTGCACGTAAAAACATGGCTGTTCGGCAACAGCCTGATGTCCAGCCCATTCTGCGTCTATGGCGGCCCGCTCGCCGCCACCGCGGAGGCCGCAGCGGCGCTTGAAGCCTACGCCATCGCGCTGATGCAACGGGTGGGCGCAAAAATCGCCGAGTTTCGCTTCCTGCATGCGCTGCCGCAAGGCTGGCTAACGGAGGCCGAGTGGCCCACCCGGTCGGACCTTTACGTCACCTTCCGCAAATCGATCACCGCGGAGGACGAGGCGAACATGAAGGCGATCCCCCGCAAGCAGCGCGCCATGGTGCGTAAAGGCATCGAACGCGGCCTGACCTCCGTCGCCTCGGACCAGGTCGATGGCCTGCACGCGGTCTACGCCGAGAGCGTCCGCAACCTGGGCACGCCCGTATTCGACCGCCGCTACTTCCGCATCCTGGCGCAAGCATTCCGCGGGCGCATGGACGTCGTCACGGTGCTGGACGCAGGCGTGCCCGTCAGCGCGGTGCTGAACTTCTACGACCGGGATGAGGTGCTGCCGTACTACGGCGGCGGCACGGCGGCGGCACGGGCCATCCATGCCAATGATTTCATGTATTGGGAGGTGATGCGCCGAGCCGCAGCGAGAGGCAGCCGGCTGTTCGACTTCGGCCGCAGCAAGGCCGGCACCGGGGCGTTCGCGTTCAAGAAGAACTGGGGTTTCACTCCGGAACCGCTGCAATACCGCTACCGCCTCGCACCCGGCGCCGCCATTCCCGAGCATAATCCGCTCAACCCAAAATACCGCCTGCTCATCGCCGCCTGGAAGCGCCTGCCGATTCCGCTCGCCAACCTGATCGGCCCACACATCGTCCGGGGCATCGGCTGATGCGCGACATGATGTTCATCGCCCATCGCATCCCCTACCCACCCGACAAGGGCGAGAAGATACGCGGCCTCAACCTGCTGCAGCATTTGTCGCGGTCCTACCGCATCCACCTCGGCTGCCTGGTCGATGACCCCGCCGACATGCAGCACCTTCCGATTTTGCGAGAGTGGTGCGTCGACGTTGCCGGCTTCCGTATCGACAAGCGGCTGCAGAAGTTGAAGGCGTTGGCCCATATCCGCCCCGGCCGGCCGCTGATGCTCGACTACTACCGCCACCCGGGCCTGCAGCGCTGGGTGCAGGACAGCCTCGGCCGTCAACGCATGGACGTCGTTTACATCTTCAGCGTCGCCATGGCCGCCTACGTCGAGAACCTGCGCCGCCCCGGCCTGATCCTGGACGCGCAGGACATCGATTCGGAAAAATGGGCGTCCTACGCCAGCCAGGCCCGGTGGCCCATGCGCGCCGTCTGGTCACGGGAGGGCCGGACCCTGCTCGATTATGAGCGCAAGGCGGCGATGCGATGCGACCACACGCTGTTTGTATCGCAACAGGAGTGCGACCGCTTCATCGAGTTGGCCCCCGAGGCAGCAGCCCGGGTGCATGCCGTCGAGATGGGCGTGGACCTCAAGCGTTTTTCACCCGATCAATCGTTGCCATCTCCGTTCGAAGCCGGCGGGCCAAATTTGGTTTTCACCGGCAACATGGACTACTGGCCCAATGCCGACGCCGTGCAGTGGTTCGTGGCCGACGTGTTTCCGTTGCTGAAGCGCCGCTATCCTGGCGCCATGTTCCACGTCGTAGGGGCCAATCCAGGCCGGGAGGTTGCGCGGCTCGCGACCATTCCCGGCGTTCGCGTCACCGGCCGCGTGGCGGATACGCGCCCGTTCATCGCGCATGCCGACGCCTGCGTCGTGCCGCTCCGCATCGCCCGCGGCATTCAGAACAAGGTGCTCGAAGCGATGGCGATGGGCCGCCCGGTCGTCGCCTCGCCACAGGCGTTCGAGGGCGTGCGCGCCACCGCTGGGCAGGATCTGCTGGTCGCCGACGGCGCGGGCGCGACGGCCGACAGGATTGCCGAGGTACTGGACGGCGCGCATTCGGGGCTGGGCGCCGCCGCGCGTGCGGCAATGGTGCGAAGCTATGCCTGGTCCACGACGCTTGCCCCGCTCGATGCGATACTGGGCGCCGACACTGTGGCGCATATGGCGAATTCGGCCGCATGACCGCCGCATCCCTGACCGGCTTGCGCCCGGCTTTCGCTCCCGTGGCGACTGCATTAGGCCTTGGGGTGCTGGCTTGGGTGGTCCTGTTTTTGCCGGAATGCCGGGCGGCGGTCGGGGTTTGGCGCGCCTCCGACACGTACGGCCATTGTTTCCTGATCCTGCCCATGTCGCTCTATCTCGCCTGGGATCGCCGCGGAGCGTTGGCCGGCTTGGCACCCCGTCCGGTCGCGGCCGTGGCGCTACTGGCCGTGCCGGTCACTGCGGTCTGGTTCGCAGCCGAGCGATTGGGCTTGATGGAGGGCCGCCAACTGGCTGCGCTCGCGGCGCTCGAGCTGCTGTTTTTGGCGACGCTCGGCTGGCGGCTGTATCGCGTCTTGATGGCGCCGTTGCTGTTCCTCGTGTTCCTGGTGCCGTTCGGCGCCTTCACGACGCCGGCTCTGCAGCGGTTCACCGCCGGGTTCGTCGTCGCCGGGCTCAATACGATCGGCATCTCCAACTACGCCACCGACCTCACGATCGAAATCTCCGCCGGCGTGTTCTACGTGGCCGAGGCCTGCGCCGGGCTGCGGTTCCTCATCGCTGCCGTCGCCTTCGGCGTGTTCTACGCCTTATTGAACTACCGCAGCCCCGGCCGGCGCGCGCTGTTCATCGCCGCCTCGGTCGTCATACCGATCGTTGCCAACGGCGTGCGCGCGCTGGGCATCGTCGTGCTCGGCGCGGTGCTGGGCAGCGCCGAGGCAGCCGCCGCCGATCACATCATCTACGGCTGGGTGTTCTTCTCCATCGTCATGCTGCTGCTGGTCGTAAGCGGCATGCCGTTCCGCGAAATGCCGCCCGGACCAGCCCTGGCAACGTCGATATCTCGCATGCAGCCCGGAGTTGAGCCAGCCTGGCCCGTCTGGATCACCATTGCGATCATCGTCCTGGTCGCGGCCGGTCCGGCGGCAGCGCTGGTGCTTGCCCGGCAGATCACGCCGGCCCTGCTGACCGGCGGCGTCGCGTTTGCACTCCCCACCGGCTGCTCGCCGGACGCTGCTCCGGCGACCTCGATGCCAGCGCGGTCCATTTCGACGGGACTTTCCTGCGCCGGGCAGCCGCTCCTTATCACGGTGCAAGCCTTCCCGCCGCGCTCGACGCCGGATAGCTTGGCGCACGCGCGCCGAAGCATCACGGGCGAGTTGACGGCCGAGGAAGCCGTGACGGTCCCCCTGCAGACGCAACGGGCGGAGAACGGCGCGTGGCTGCTGGTCCGGACCATCGGCCCGTTCCGCGCCGTCGCGGTCGCAAGCTGGATCGATGGCGCACCGGCGCCGGGCGGCATCGCGGGCCGCATCAGGCAAGCGCGGAACAGTCTCGCGGGCTCCGGCTACGCGCCGATCCTGATCACCGCCGCGGTCGACTACACAACCCCGCCGACACCGGCCGAGCAACAGCGGACGGGCGCAATGCTCAGCGCCTTCGTGGACGCCCAGGCCAACCTCACGGCACAGGTCGCGGCGGCCTCGCGATCGACGGGGCCGTAGTGGTGCAAATCAGACGGAAGCATCCGTCCGATTTCCACCACTAGCCTTTGTTTGGTGGGCCGATTCACCTAACGCTTGGGAACCAAGCGTTAGGATCGGACCACTAGCCGCTCGTTAAACCGACCAGGATTCTGCTCCCTCGGAGGTGAAATGCACGCCGGTCGCGGTGCCGCCCTCCCCGTTCAGCGCCTGGATCAACTGCATCCGGCGCGGCGGAGGCACCAAGAACATCATGAATCCGCCACCGCCAGCGCCGGATACCTTGCCCCCCATGGCGCCGGCGGACATTGCGCTCGCATACATCGTCTCGATCAGCGTCGTGCTGATCCCGGCGGCCGTGCGCTGCTTCGCCTCCCATGAGCGGTTCAGCAACTCCGCCATGCGGCCGATCTCGCCACGCAGCAGCGCCTCCTTCATCAGCAGGGCGTCAGCCTTCAACTGGTGCAGGTCGTCGACTTGCTTGTCGGGTCCGGACATCCGCCGCTGCTGGTCCTCAATGATCTGCTCGGATCGGCGCGACACCCCGGTAAAGCAAATGACGGTCGCCGTCTCCAACTCGTTCAGCACCGCGGACGGCACCCGCAGCGGGTTGACGATGACCCGTTGATCCCGAAGGAATTCGATGAAATTGGCGCCGCCGAAGCACGCCGCATACTGGTCCTGCTTGCCGCCGGCCAGGTTCAGCTCCAGGCGCTCGATCTCGTATGCCATGTGCGCGACGTCATAGCGCCCCAGTGGCAGGCCCAGATGGAACCGAAACGCCTCCACCAAAGCGACCACGAGGGCGGAGCTCGAGCCGAGCCCCGACCCGGCTGGCGCGTCGACAAACGACGTCACCCGCATGGGCGTCACCAGTCCCTGGCCGAACTGCGCCGCCATGCGCCGCAACACTCCCGCGTGCAACCGCAGCTTGGCGCCGGCGATCGCGTCGAGGTCAGGCGGAAAGCTCTCCTCGACGCCGATGTCGGGTGCGATGAAATGCACCATTCCGGTCTCGGAGGGCTCGATAAACGCATAGGCATAGCGGTCGATCGTCACATTCAGCACGGCCCCGCCATGCTCGTCGCAATAGGGGCTGAGGTCGGTGCCGCCGCCCGCCAGCCCCAGCCTTAGCGGCACGCGGGCGCGGACCGTGGGAAACCGAGGTGTCATGCAACGTGCTCCGCCGGGTATGCGTCGAGGATGGGCTGCAGGAACTCGGCCAGATTGCCGCCGGGAAACAGGTATCCGGCCACGCCTGCCGCTGTCGCCGCCGCGAGGTCCGTCGGCCGGTCGCCAACCAGCACGCAGCGCGCGGCATCGAGCTGCCAGGCTCGCAACAGGTCGAGGACCATGCCGGGCGCCGGCTTGCGCCAGGAACTAACTCGTTGGTAGGACGGCACAATGGCGTCCGGATGGAACGGACAGTAGCGGAAATCGTCGATCGTTCCGCCGGCCTGCAATGCCTCGTTTTGCATCCAGGCGTGCAATGCCTGAACCGCTGCCTCGTCATAGAGGCCACGTGCGACTCCGGCTTGGTTCGTCACGACAAAGACGTGCCAGCCCAGCGAATGCGCCGTCCGGATTGCCGCCTTCGCGCCGGGTATCCAATCGAACCGCTCTCGCGTGCCGACCCAGCCATGGTCGACGTTGCAGACGCCGTCCCGGTCGAGGAACAGCGCGCGCCGGGCCAAACGCCGCGGCAGCTCGTGCTGCGCGCGAGCCAGGTCGGATGGCACACCGATATCGATGAACCAACCGTCGCTTTCGACGCCGCGCAGCAGGCCGCTCCGTGCCAGGCCCGGCAACACATCGCGTTCCAATGAGCATACCGGCGTCGTGTGGTCCACGATCCGCCGGTCGAACCGATAGACACCACCATTTATCAGGCCGGGGCCGTTGATCAGGCCGGGCTGGCTAGGCTCCGGCCGTTCCCGGAATGCCGTGATCCGGTCGCCGCTGGCCTCGACCACGCCATATCGCGACGCATCCGCCACCCGGCGCAGCATCAGGCGGCCCAGCACGCCCGGCTCCTCGATCCGCGCCAGCGCCGGCGCGAGGTCGCAGTCGAACAGCGAATCGCCGTTCAGCAGCAGGAAGCTGTCATGCAGGCGCTCGCGTGCATGGAACAGCGCGCCGCCAGTGCCCGCACGGGTCGGCTCCTCGCTGATTGAAAGCGTGACCGGCCTTGGCAGCCAATCGCGCAATGCCTGCAGGCCATCCTCCACCACCCCCGAGAGATGGCCGGTCAGCAGCAGCACATCGGTGATGCCGTAGCGCACAACTTCGCGCAGCAGCCACGCCAGGAACGGGCGGTCGCCAACCGTGAGCATGGGCTTCGGCATGCGGGCCGTGGCGGCGCCGAGCCGAGTGCCGAGGCCACCGACCAGCACGGCGCACTGCCGGACTGTCAACCCCCGCGCCTAAGCCGCCCGTGGATGGATCGAGCGCTCGACCAGCGCGCACAGAAGGTGCCCGGCGATTATATGGATTTGCTGGATGATCGGCGTGAGGCCGGACGGCGCCCGCAGCAGCAGGTCGGCATGCGCCGCCATCATACCGCCATCGGCCCCGGTGAACCCGAGCGTCACCAGCCCGATCGCCCGGCCGGCCGCAAGCGCCCGCAGCACATTTTCCGACCGGCCCGATGTCGACAGGCCCAGCACCACGTCGCCCGGCCGCCCCAGCGCCTGCACTTGCCGCTCGAACACATGGACGAAACCGTAGTCGTTGCCTACGGCGGTCAGTGCCGACGTGTCCACGTGCAGCGCAATCGCAGCGAGCGGCGCGCGGTCATACAGCATGCGCCCGGTGAACTCGGCCGCGAGATGCTGCGCATCGCCGGCGCTGCCGCCATTGCCAGCGATCAGAAGCTTCCCGCCGTTCCGTATCGCCTGCGTGACCGCGTCGGCCATTTGGCCGAGCAACGCTTGCTGGCTGACGTCAGCGACGTAGCGGCGCAACGCCTCGGTCGATTGGGCCAGGTAGCCGGCGACGAAATCCTGGTCTGCTGCGAGCATCGGTTTCAGTCCTATTCCGCACGCAACCGCACGCAATCCGTGACAAACCGCATCGGTGGCGTCCCGTCAATTGCCTCGCGGATTTCCGAAGCTGAATACGCCAAACAGCCATCCGATCCCGGCCCAAAGCGCCAGCGACAGCGCACCGATAATCAACAACGCAACCAGGAGCGGAAGCGGCCGCAACTCGCGTTGCGGCGCAGGATCGACGCCCGCCGCCGTACGGCCGGGCCAAAGTCGCCGCGAGGTCGCCCGCGCGAAGGAAAGCAGCAGCATGGATAACTCCGGTCCTGGAGCCCCATAATGCAGCCCTTCCCTTTAAAAGACGTTACTGAAAGTTCGTTTTAGCGCCAATTTTCAGACGACGATGCCCGACTTGAGCAGCCGCAGCAGCAGGCCGCTATATAGGATGACCGGCGCGACGGCCGCGATCGCGAAGACCCCGACGGTCATGATGCGCCGAGCAAGCGGCACCGCGTCGCCGATCAAGGAAACGCCGCCTACGACCGGAAACCCCATATCTCGCAGATCCTCGACGGTGTGAAACGATTGATCCATCTGCACCAGCAACAGCGCCAGCCCAACGCCGGCGCCGAGGCCCGCCGCCAGCACGGCCGACATCAGCACCACCCGCCTCGGCGCGACCGGGTTTTGCGGCACCTGCGGCGGATCGATGACCTGGACCTTGACCTTGTCCCCATCGGCTTCGGCGGCGCTCGAGATGCGCATCGACTCGCGGCGCACCAGCAAATCGTCGTAGTTCTTCCGCAGGACTTCGTAGTCGCGGTTTACGTTGGCATAGTCCGCCTGCAATTGCGGCGCGCCGCGCGCGATCTCCTCAAGCCGGTCCCGCTCGCGGGTGGCGTCGAGCATCTGCCGCTGCAACGAGGCGATCACCGAGTCATTCTCGAGATTCCGCACCTTCATCTGCTCAAAGACCGGGTTGGGCACCGAACGGTTGCGCAGGTTGTCGCGTGAGGGCGCACTCGGTTCGCTGCTGGCCATCGAGCCCGATTTGATCGCCGCGACCAGGTCCCGTTGGGCCACGACGTCAGGATGCTGCTCGGTATAGCGCAGCCGAAGCTCCTGCAGCGTGCGCTCGGCGTCGCGGAGACGAAATGCGCCGGTCACTCCGCCGGGCCCGCCGCCGTCCGTTTCGGTCACGACGAGCTGCGGCGTTACCGACAGCTCATGGGCTAGCGATCCTCGCCGGGCGACCGCGTCAAGAAGCTGACCCTGCAAGGCCCGCACGTTGGACTGCTGCGCCTCGAGCCGCGATATGCCACCGTCGCCGGACGGCAAGATGTCGATATACTTGACGCGGAACTCGGCACGTTTGCGCTCCGCTTCCTGAAGCTGGCGCTCATACAGCGCTATCTGCACCCCGAGAAATTTGCCCGCACTCTCCAAGTCGTTGCGATTGTTGCCAGTCTTGCTCTCGACGAACGTCGTCAACATCGTTCGCACGACCTCATACGCAAGCTTCGGCACGGTGCTGCGGTAGGCTATGGTGAACAGGTTGCGCGTCTGCGGCGTGATCCGGATATCGGTCGCCAGCTGCGCCACCAGCGCCTCGCGGTCGGATGCACCCTGCAGATCAAGCTCCAGATCGGTTTTCGATATCAGCTTTTCCAAGTTGGGCCGGCTCAGCAAGGTGCGCTGCAGCACGTCGAGCTGCGCTGCCGAGGCGCTGTCGACCGCGAGGCCCCGCAGCAATGGTGTCAGCACGACATCCGCGTCGACGTAAAGGCGGGCACTCGCCTCGTAGGTATTCGGAATGGAATAAACGACGAGCCAGCCCATTCCGCAAACAAGCCAGGAGAACAGCACGGCACTCCAGCGGTATCGCCAAGCAGCCGAGAGCTGCTTGTGGAGCATAACGACTATTTCGTGCATCGATAGTTTCCCTGAACCGGGCCGCAGCGAGGCTCGCCCATGTGAAGTCCTGGAGCTGCTTTCAGTCGCC
>CAXTJW010000068.1:0-13743 GCA_964244305.1 uncultured Acetobacteraceae bacterium | reverse complement strand
CGGCGTATAGATCCTGGATCGTTCCAAGCAGGCCCGCGCGGTCGAACTCGGCCATTGCGCTTTTGACATCGCTCCAGGTTGCCGCACTCTTCTTGGGTGTAGGTGCCATCGTGCTACTCTCGGATAAAGCTGCGAGCTTACACCGGCTCCGCAGCAGTCTTTCAGGGTGAAGCTGAGTTTGTCCTTTGTCGTGCTCCCTAGTCGGATAGCCCAGTTCTGATTTCCAACCTCGGCCTCAAGCCGCCTTTCGGCTGAATGCTGCCGGCGCACGGTGCTGCAGGCCACCATTCCGCACCGTGGCGCCGCCCATCTGAGACACGTAACTCGCCCGAAGCTCGACGACCGTGCCGCCGCTCGGCTTGATGTCATTCCCGATCTGCTGACGGTAACGGGCTGCAGCCTCGCCTCGGCTCCGACAGTCCCATTTGTCAAGGATGCTGTGGACATGGTTCTTCACGGTGGCCAAAGCGCATTGCAGTCGGCGTGCAATCAGCTTGTTCGATAGGCCGTCTGCCAGCAGCCCGGCGATCTCTCGCTCGCGCGTGGTCAGCGAGAAAATCCCAGCTCGAGCCGACCGTTCCGTGGGGCGATCGGTAAACTGGCTCAGCAGCAGTGCGGTCAGCCTCGATGGGAAGGCAACCTCGCCCGCGGCGACACGGCGCACTACGGACAAAAGATCATCGGCGGACGTGCCGGGTTCCAGATACCCGGAGATGCCGATAACGGCCCAGGCGAGGAAGTCCTCGTCCTGGTCACGCATGGCCAGAACGATCACGCTCGCTTTGGGCGCACGGACGCGAACGGTGGCGACCAGCGCGGCTCCTTCAGGATGCGTCGCATCGACAACGATCAGACTGGGCGTGAACGCCATGAGGGCGGCCTCAACCGTCTCGTGGGAGAACGCGCTGCAGGCACGGTTGCCGTCGGCGCGCTGCAACGTGGCGACCATCGCATCGCGTAATAACCGCACATTGCTGATATAAATTAGGTCCACACCACACCATCGTGTCAATTTTAACGCAACGACATAATACGTTGCGGAACCAATTTATCTTAGCGTAGATTTGTCAGGAAATGCCAAAGAAAGTGGGCGGATGTTGGACGGGATGTGCGGATGCCTCATCGCTTGAGAGCAGCGAGGCAATCAAGGCCGCGCCGTGCGCGTCAATGTTCTCGGTCAGCATCATGACGCTCTCCAAGATGCGAAATGCTCGCGCGGCCCGGAGCCACTCGGGCACCAGGCGATGTCAGTTAGTCTGTGAACGCGAGCGCGTGGGCCAGGTCTCACGGAACGCTAGCCTGTCCAGCACCAATATCCGGGCCAGCGCCTCCTCGATGATTCCGAGTTCCTCTTCGGCACCGGACGCCTTGGTAATCGCGGCTGTCCCGGCCTGGGTGGCGTAAAGAAACCAGAGCGGGCTCCTCCTGTCGTGCGTGTAGAGCTCGGCCAGTTCAGGGTAGTCCTCATGGTCCGTCATGAGCCGCACGCTGAAGCCTCGTGGCTGTGCGGCGCCCCACGCCGTAATGGTCTCAAGCTGCGGCACGGAGAAGAAGGTTGCGTCGGACCGACTTTTGATGATCATGGCTGAGGCTCTCGTAACGCTTTACCCCATACGTCACTGTTTTGTGAATACGATTAATAGAATATCACAACCTCATGCAACCATCCGTTGCATTCGAGATACGGTAGCGAAATCGCAAGATTTCTCTGCCACGACGTTACCACTTGTAAGCGCAATTCAACTCTTTTATTAAACGTCGTCGACCGCTCGGGCAGCCTAACGCGTCGCTGAATTGAGGGTTCAACTTCTTCGGCTTGCACGGCAGGGGGCATGGGATGGCCAAGTATCGGATATATCTGCGAGACGACGAGCAGATCGTGAGCCATGCCAACGCCGAGTGCGCGAGCGACCGTGAGGCGTGCATGGTTGCAGAGTACCTGATCGTAGCCGGCATGCAGGCGGAGGTCTGGAACGGCCTACGGCGCGTGTGGCTGATCGACCATTCCATGGCGGCGGGCCGATACCGGTTTATTGACTAGGGCGTCCGCGCCTCGGCCTATCGTGCAACCACAAGGAACGTGCGGATTTGAACATGACTTCTGGGTGTAGTTCGACGTTGAGCTCACGCTCGGTTACGACCTTATGGTTTCTGTCAATTGGTTCGCGCTCCTTTGGGAATGTACAGGCGCTTCACTCACCGATGATGCCCTGCACCCTGGCTGCGAGCGCATTGAGCGCGAAAGGCTTGGTCATCACCTGCATGCCCTGCTCCATCCGGTCGTTGCCGACCGCCATGGCGTCGGCGTAGCCGGTCATGAACAGCACCTTGAGGTCGGGACGCCGCTGCCGCGCTGCGTCCGCAAGCTGCCGCCCGTTCATGCCGCCAGGCAGGCCGACGTCGGTCAGCAGCAGGTCGATGCGAACGTCGGTGTTTGCGATAACCAGGCCCGCCTGCCCGGTCTCGGCTTCCAGCACCGTGTAGCCGAGGTCAGACAGGGTATCGCAAACCACCATGCGCACCCCGACCTCGTCCTCGACCACCAGCACGACCCCGCTGGTCGGTGTCGCTGGCGGGTCGGCCTCGACGTCACGCGCCTCCTCGCCGTGCACCGTTCCGAGATAGCGCGGCAGGTAGATCGCCACCGTCGTACCCTGGCCCTCCTCGCTGCGCAGGCGCACGTGCCCGCCGGATTGCTGCACGAAGCCGTAGACCATGGAGAGCCCCAGGCCAGTTCCCTGCCCGATCGGCTTGGTGGTGAAGAATGGCTCGAAGGCGTGCGACATAACCTCGGCCGGCATACCGGTGCCGGTGTCGGCGACCGACAGGCACATGTACTCGCCCGGCGGCACGTCCTGCGGCGGCTGCTCCTTGAGCGCACCGCGCCGGTCAAGGAGAACGCTGTTTGCGGTCTCGATCAGCAGCTGTCCGCCGTCCGGCATGGCGTCGCGCGCGTTGACGACCAGGTTGAGCAGCGCGTTCTCGAGTTGGTTCGGGTCGCACAGGGTCGGCCAGGGCTCGCCGGCAAAGCTCGTCTGCATCTGGATGCTGGGACCCATCGTGCGCCGGAACAGGTCCTCCATGCCGCCGACCAGCCGGTTCAGGTCGGTCGGCTTGGGGTCGAGCAGTTGCCGCCGCGAAAACGCCAGCAACCGTTGGGTCAGCGCGGCCGCACGATCGGTCGATACCATCGCGCTCTCGATGTAGCGGCCGAACTCCGCCGTGCGCCCCTGGGTCGCGCGGAAGCGGACCAGCTCCAGGCTGCCGGAGATGCCTTGCAGCAGGTTGTTGAAGTCGTGCGCGAGGCCGCCCGTCAGCTGGCCGACCGCCTCCATCTTCTGGGCCTGCCGCAGCGTCTCTTCGACCTGCTCGCGCTCCTCGGCCTCGGCCTTCAGCTGGGCATTCGCCATGGTCAGCTCATGGGTGCGCTCGGCCACCCTCGTTTCCAGCACCTCGTTGTATCGGAGCAGGGCCTCCTCGGCTTGCTTGCGTTCCGTGACGTCGGCCACGATTCCCAGAATGCGGGATGGAGGATTGTTGCCCAGCCCACCATAGGGCCGCCCGTGCACCTCGATCCAGCGCACCTCGCCATCGTTTGCACGCCGGATGCGGCACTCGACGTGTAATTCGGTCCCGGTCTCCACGGCACGGCCGAACTTGCCGGCCACACTCTCACGGTCCTCGGGCAAGACATGGTCCAGGAGAACCTTGCCAGTCCAGCTGGGCAGTAGGTGAGGATAGCCGAAGATCTCGTCGTGCCGGACCGTCCGGGTCACGGCTTCGCTCTTAAAGGCGTAGTCCCAGCTGCCTAACGCGCCCGCCTCAAGGGCGAGACGCAGGCGCACCTGCTCGTTGCGCACCTCTTCGATCACGCGCAGGCGGTCCACCGCGGATGAGAGAAGGTTGGCATAGGTGCGCAGGAAGGCAGTGTCTTCATCGGTAAACTGGCGAGGCGCGCGGCTGTCAATCTGCAGGATGCCGAAGGACGGCCTGCCCTTGCCGCCGATGATAGGAACGTTGGCGACCGCCTTGACACCGTTGTCGGTCAGGAACGCTGGATAGCTGAACCGCGTCTCCTGCGCGATGTCGGGAGAGATCATCGGCTCTCCCGTCTTCAGCGCAAAGCCCTCGGAGGTGTCGTCCGTCACCTTAAGCGTCACCACACCCACGATGCCGGGCTTCCAACCGACGCCCGCGCGCACCAGCAGGGTTGTGCCGTCCTCCTGCAGCTCCATAACCTTGGCGAGATCGGTGCCTAGGGCTTCGCCTACCAGACGGCACGCTTCGGTCAGGATATTGTCGAGCTCGTCCGATCGCAACGCGAGTTCGCCGAACTGGGCCAGGATGGCGTCGTGCCGGACCAGCTTCGGGCGGCCACGCTTTTTCGCGCCCGTCACGAGATACTCTCCATGTCATGCGGCCCTTTGGTGGAGACACAAGCCTCTGCGTCACTGGCGCAGTGAGTGCCGGGCTGGCCAACGATGTGGGGTTCATCGCCTGAAAGGCGGATCGGATATCCAGACACTGTGCGCTCCCGTATCGATTTCGGTATAGCGCATCTTTTGGGAAACTAAAGATATTTGTGTGATGGCGATGACGGGCACGGCGACGTAGGCAGTGTGTTGCTATTCAGAAAGCCTCGGACGAAGCCGACCAATTGCGTTCCGATGCACGGATACTACGGTCGCCAAGTTCGCGGGATAGTGCCAATGCTGTGCACAGCATAGCGCTCCGGCCAGTCCAGTGCATCGGCGTCATAGAACTCGCCCATCATGCCCCTCCAGGCAGCAGGCGATAGACCGAGCTATGGGCGATGCAAAGGCGCTTCGCGATCGCCGCCGGGCCCATCGTCTGCGCCAGCATCACGATCTCGGCCGGGTCCAGCGACGCCGGACGGCCTTTGTATTTGCCCTCTGCCTTGGCCTTGGCGATGCCCTCACGCTGGCGCTCCAGCATGATCTCCCGCTCCCAGGTCGCGACGCCGGCCAGGATGGTCAGCATGAGCTTGCTGGTCGGGTTGCGGGTGTCCAATCGTTCGCCGCCCATGCTCAGGATCAACAGGCCAATGCTGCGCCTGGCCAAGTCCGCCTCGATGGTCAGCAGCTCGGCCGTGCTGCGCGCCAGCCTGTCCGGCTTGGTGACGGCAAGCACGTCGCCGTCGCGGAGGTAGGCCAGGCACTCGGCCAAGCGGCTGCGTTGCGCGACGCTGCTGACCTGCTCGCTATATTGGCGCTCGGCGCAGGCTGCTTTCAAGTCGCGTTCCTGGGCGGCGAGGCCCGCCATCTGATCAGTTGTGCTGGTCCGCGCGTATCCAACGATCATTGGGCGTCTCACTGTCCGATTTGCTCCTCAAAGTGGTGAGACATGCCGTCCGATAAGTCGAAACAATTAAAAATCGGACGCAATGTCGATCGTTTCAGGACATGGCGAGCACGTCCTGTTCAAGCAGGCTCATAAAGAACGTTTCTCGGCAACGTTGCAGAATATCCACAGAAGCTGCGAACAAACCTGTGCATTACGCTTCAAAGTCAGGCATAACCTGTTGTGCCTTACTGCTTTGTGTCGAATTGCACACGATTATGGCGTTTCTACTGTAATGAGAGAACTGCTGGACGTAGAATTCTATCTTAGACTGATTGTTTTCCTTGAGGCGTGAACCAATTTCTTAACGGACTAGATCACTGCTCGCTGCAAGACTCACGCGACAGCACTGGCGTCAGGCTTTCGGGAAGCCATAGAGCTTCGCGGGATTGTCCACCAACACGCGCTTGCGCGCGGCTTCGTCCGGCACCCAAACGGTGAGCAGGTCGAACAGCACCGCGTCGTCCGGCTTGTTGTCCAGCTTCTCGGTTGGATGCGGCCAATCGCTGCCCCAGACCATGCGGGTTGGCGCGGCAGCGGCGAAGGCACGGGCCACAGCGCTACTGTCGGAGTAGCTCGGCGGTCCGACTTTGGTATCGGCATAGGCGCCGGACAGCTTGACCCAGGTATTCCCCTTGTCGAGAAGCCGGCGGATCAGCTTGAACGGTTCGCTTTCCACACCTGCCGGCTGTGGGCAATGCGCTAGTGGTGCGAACCAAACGGAAGCATCCGTCTGATTCACACCACTAGCCTTGGTTTGGTGGACCGATTCACCTAACGTCTGGGACTCAAACGTTAGGATCGGACCACTAGATGGTCGAACACCAGCTTGCCACGAATGCGCTGGAAGGTGTCGGCTGCTTCCACGATGTTGTCGCCGGGCATGTTGATCTGGCAGTGCCAGCCGAGCGCGTCGACGCGCTGCGACAGCGGCTCCAGCATGTCGATTGTGGTGGCGCCGGCCTGTGCCAGGTTGAACCGGATCCCGCGTATGCCGAGGCCGTGCATACGCTGCAGCTCGGCATCGGTCACGGAGGTGTTTACGACCGCGACCCCGTGGAAATTCGGGCCGAGCACCGCTATGCCTTCGAGCGTCGGACGGTTGTCGACGCCATACAGCAAGGGCTGAATGACGACGCCGCGTGTGGTGCCAAGACGCGCCTGCAGCGCGCGGTAGTCGGCCGGCAAGGCGTCCGGTGCCGCCAGGCCGCCCGGCGCCGGCGGGAAACGGTTGTCGTAGGTATGGAAATGGCAGTCGGTGGCATCCGTCGGCGCGTGGAACTTCGGTGCTTCAGTCCCGACGGAGTAGCGGACGGTACTTTGGGCAGCGGCAGGCCGTGCCGTCGTGCTGATCGACGCTCCAACGGCGACAGCAGCCGCTCCGGTCAGCAAATCTCGCCTGCCGCTTAGGGAATGGCTCATGTTTTCCTCCCGATTGCAGTTTTCGGCAATTGCTTGGAGCCTAGCCCCGACCAAAGCTTGGCCGCAACGTAGCGGGACCCGCCCTACCGGCGGTCGTAACTGCAGGTGCTGCATCGCCGATCGGCTTTGCCGAATTAGTCGTCCTCACCACCGCAGTCACCCCGGCCGCGCTCGCGCCCTATGCGGCCATCGCCGCGCGTGCACGGCGTGTTGTCACCTCTCCTCCTTCGTCCGCACGCAACGGGATGAAGCGATCGCGGATAAAGCCGGGGCAGGGCGGGAATAGAAAAGCGGCTGAAGGAGATGCGAAGAAAGGGAAACGGATGGACTGCCGTCTCGTGCCGTCGCGTGCAACGGGTGGGTCCTCCCCATGCTCCCCGGGCCGAGCGGCCCGGCTGTTCGTGGGTCCGGTCCCGCGCCCAAGCGGTCGCGCCGTTGCACGCGACGGCACGAGGCGGCCGATCGAGTAAGTCTTCAGGAAGAAGACGGAGAATGGAGATCCCCGACATGAATGCCGCAACAAAGCCGACCAAGTTCCCCGGAGCCGACGGGGACGGAATGCTGCACCCTCTCCGAAGGCGCGCAGCTCCCAAACGACGACGCCGTGGTCCAGCCTCAACGGTCGGACTCTCCCGGGCCCGACGCCATGACCTTCGCCAATACCACGATGCCCTGCAGCGCCGGGTAGCCCACTCCTAAACCGACCCGGCTAACACCCGATCCATCCGCTCGCCCGTCCACCGGGCAAGCCTCATACGCATCCGGTCCCCCGGCCGCCTCTCCAGGCAGCCGGGCGGTCGGCGTTCGTCCGAAAGGCTGACATCCTATGTCCCAGCTCACCCTCTCGCTGTTCGACACCACCACCTTGTCCGGTGGCCTCACGCTCGGCGCCACCTCCAGCCTGCGTTTCCGCGACGGAGTCGTAGACGTTCCTCTGACCCCAACACCCGAGCGTATCCCGGCCCGCACCTACCGCCTGGACGGGGAGCGCACCCTGGCGAAGGGCTGGAAAGCCCGGGCCGCCGACAACGTCGCAGCCATCCGCCTGCTGCAGGAAATCGAGGCCGAGGACCGCCACGCCACGGCCGACGAGCAGGACCGGCTGATCCGGTTCGTGGGCTTCGGCGCGAGCGAGCTGGCAAACACCCTGTTCCGCCGCACCGGCGAGGCATTCCGTGCCGGCTGGGAAGAAGTCGGCAACGAGCTGGAGCAGCTGATACCACTCGCCGAGATGGCGGCGCTCGCGCGCTCGACTCAGTACGCCCACTACACGCCGGAGTTTATGGTGCGGGCGGTATGGGCCGCACTGGCACGCATGGGCTTCGCCGGCGGCAGCGTGCTGGAGCCCGGATGCGGCAGCGGCCTGTTCCTGGCGATGATGCCAGAGAACATCGTGGTGAGGTCGGCCGCGACCGGCATCGAAATGGACCCGACCACGGCGCGGATCGCCAGACTGCTCGACCCGGACGCCTGGATCAGGAACGAGGATTTTACCAAGACCCGCCTGCCCGAGACCTTCGACCTCGTGGTCGGCAACCCGCCGTTTAGCGACCGCACGGTGCGGGCGGACGATCCCGCCGGCAAGCTCGGCCTCAGCCTGCACGACTACTTCATCGCGCGTTCGATCGAGCGGCTACGGCCCGGCGGCCTGGCCGCCTTCGTGACCAGCCGGTACACGATGGACAAGTCGGACCCGAGGGCGCGGGCGCACATCGCCTCCATGGCCGACCTGGTCGGAGCGGTCCGGATGCCGCAGGGCGCCATGTCGGCCGCGGCGGGCACCGACGTCGTGGTGGATGTGCTGTTCTTCCAGCGCCGCCCGGCGGAGCAGCCGCCGAACGGCATCGCATGGTCGGACCTGGTGGACGTGCTGCCCGAGGAGGATGGCGAGCCGGCGCTGGCGGTGAACCGCTACTTCGCCGAGCACCCGCACATGGTCCTGGGTGTGCACGGCCGCACCACCAGCCCGTTCGGCGTCGTGTATACCTGCCACTACTGCCCGTCCGTATCGCTGGACGCCGACCTTGGTGCTGCCCTGGAGCGCCTGCCGCGTGGCATTTACAAGCCGTCCGCGTCACCAGAGTCCGCACCCGTCCGTCATCCCGGCGGCCCGCGCATTAAGGTCGGTACTGCGGCCGAGGGTGCCACGGTCAAAGAGGGCAGCTACCTCGTGCTCGATGGCGTGCTGACGCAGGTGATCGACCGCGTGCCACAGCGCGTAGCCGTGAAGTCGGCGACGGTGAAGGAGGGCATCTTCGCCAAGCATGCCCGCATCATCCAGGCGCTGCTGCCGGTGCGGGACGCCGTGCGGGCGGTGCTGCGGGCGCAGGAGGCGAACGAGCCTTGGGGCATGCTGCAGGGCCGGCTGACCGACCCTCTCCCGCTGCGCCTGCACCGGGCCGCGTCCATCCTGTCCGGCACCGGCGACCCTGGGGCTGCCGATGCCCAGTCCGCCTGCGCCGAGACGGCCGCGCGCCTGGTTATGCTGGAGGAAGCCCTGATCGCGCTGCTGTCCGGCAAGGAAGGGGCTGCAGAGCAGGCCCGGAGGATGCTGGCGATTGAATGGTCTTGATGCCTATCGCTGCGCCAAGCTGCTGCTCGACCGGCATGGGCGCAAGGCGGAGCTGCATGCCGCCCTGCGCGCCGACGAACTGGAGGCAGCTGACGACGAACCCGGGCGACGGGCCTGGCTGCGCATCTTGGCTGCAATAGACGAGTTGGTGCGGACGGAGCGACGTGAAAGCGAGCCGTTGCAGTGAGCGGGCTGGAGCGCTCTCTGCCTGACACTTGGCCTCGCATCCGCTGTGGCGTCGTTCCGGCTCAGGCGTAGACGCGCAGGACCCGCTGCGCCTGGTCCAGCGCCTGCGCCCAACGGGCGGCATCCTCGGCCTCCCGAGGGCGCCCGGCCCGGTTCAGGTGATCCCAGCGCAACGCGTGATGCCGTAAAGCGGCGATACACCAGTGCTGCAACTCCTGCACCAGTAGCACCAGCCGGTCCGGGGTCAGGCCGCACTGGGTGTTCCACCACCAGCCCGCGGCGATCGCCTCGGCCTCATACGCCACATTGTCAGGCGGGCTGCCTGCCGCCGCCATGCTTTCCAGCCGGGCCAGCGCGTCCGACACACAGGCAACGCTCAGGCTGCGGCGTCCGACGACGCCGCAGCCGCGGTCCGGACAACCGTGAAGCCGGCTCGTTGCAGGCTCTCGACAACCTCCACGCCGACCACCCAGGCGGCAAGGTCCTCGAACGGCTCGGACAGGGCGCCGCCGCGCAGGGTGAGCGCAATCGCCTCCAGCGTCGCACGCCGGTCGGCGGGGCAGGGGAGCAGGGCTGACTTCGGCATGGGAAACCTCCATTGAGCCGGGCCAGGATAGGTTTCTATTCTGAACATATCAAGAACAAAAAGCAGCGACTAGTCCGGTTATCGTGCAGTTCATGCTTGATTCTTCCAGGATAGGAATCCTAGACATGGACCGCTTGCAGTGGAGGGCGCCACCATGGACCATGGCTGATCAGCAAGACCGTTCCTGCAACACGTGCGGGTCGATGTGCAACCGAATGGACGTTTCCGCCATGGCGCTCCAACCGGGACTTGTGCCGCGGCATGCCGAGCCGAGGCGCAGCCAGCGTCTGCTCGCCGCTGCAACCGCTACCGCGGCGCTCCTGGTCGGTCTGAACGCCCTCGTCCAGGCCCTAAACGTGCTCGCGGCGCGGTGGAACTGTCCGCATTGAGGTGGCTCCTGACCGTCTCACCCCTGAGTATGACGAGCTGGCTGAGAACGAGGTGTCGCTTGCCGGCACCGGCCCGTCCGGTTGGAAGGCCGCCACCTGATGACCCGCTGCCCAGCGCAATGCCGGGCGGCGTCCCTGCATCCCATTTGCTCGCCCCGCAACCGATTTCAGGGGAGAAAACCATGACGTCCAGTGCTAGATCATCCGCCATGACCGCCGCCCTGCGCCAGCCGATGACCCTGGACGAGTTCCTCGCGTGGGAGGAGCAGCAGGAGCTGCGCTACGAGTTCGACGGCATCGGTCCCGTCGCCATGGTCGGCGGCACGGCCGAGCACGACCGCATCAGCCTGAACCTCGCCGCGTCCTTGGTAGTCCGGCTACGCGGCAAGCCGTGCCGCCCCTGCGGCAGCAATCTCAAAGTCGAGGTGATGGGGCGCCTGCGCTACCTGGATGGCTACATCACCTGCAGCCCGCTCGTGCCGGGCGCCACCGTCACCAGCGATCCCGCTGTGATCTTCGAGGTGCTCAGCAAGGGCACCGCCCGGGTGGACCGGGTGGAGAAGAACCGCGAGTATCGGACCATCGCCTCCGTCACCCACTACGTCATGCTGGAGCAGGACGAGATCGCGGCGACGGTGCTGGAGCGGTCCGGCGAGAACTGGATCAGCCGTCTGCTGGGAGCCACCGACACGCTGGTCCTGCCGGGTGTCGGCATCGAGATCCCCCTTGCCGAACTCTACGAAGGGCTTGATCTCTCAAGTCCTGCCGCTGATGACGACGGATGACCCCTGAGTGCGTCACCTTCAGGCTCAGCCGCGGCCTGGAGCGCTGAACGTCTCGCAAGGCGGCAGCCCCCAAGGCTTTGACTAGCGTTCGACCTCTTTGGTCATGCTGTGAGTTTTGGCGGCGGCACCAGTTCCAACGACCAGTCCGGCGGTGGCCCGTGATGGAACGTGCGGTGGTGCCCGGCAATCAGGTAGACCGGAGCAGCCGTGCCCTGGCATGCCGAACAGCGCAGTCCTGCCAGCACGTCCAGGAACAAACGGTCACCCCGCTGCTCAACGAGCAGACGCACGGGAAGGACTACAACCCGCTCCGAGCATGGACAGCGCACCTCCAGGCAGCAATCGGGCCAATCGGACAGCCGATGACTGGGATGAAACGGCGGCGGGTGCATCGGCGCTCCGACAAATCGCCCGCACGATGATCTGACGTCTAGAACAAAGCAAGAACTTGCTCCAACGTAGGTTCAAACGAGTGACGGCAGAAGGAGCCATCCGGGAACGGCCGCATCGGCCTTGTCGTAACCTCCATGCCAAAAGTGCCGATCTGGAAAGCTTGTCATTTCAATTACTTGCACCTTACGCAATCCCGCAACGCATTGGAATTACTGAATAACCAGCTTTTCGTTTCGATAATGTTGATCCGCAATCGCTCGTTTATCGATCAAGAACGTAAACCAAGCTTCATCAAAGGGTTACACGTTCCGCAAAGGTGTTTCGTATGTGAGGACGTTTCATGTCGGCTGTTTGGGGCTACGCGAGGGTCAGCCGGGAGGATCAAGCGCTCGCCCTTCAGCTCGATGCGCTGGAGGCCGCCGGTGTGCCGTCCGCCAACGTCGTGCAGGAGAAAGGCCCAGTCACCTCATAGGCCGAAAAACGGCCAACTCGCAGAACAAATGACAAACCTGTCGCAGAACTCAGTTGCAATAAAGGCTTCCAGGGCAACAGCACGATGCAACACGCAAGCCCCTGTTCAATTTGAGGACAGTTTCGGTTGTTTAAACGAACGGTTGAGGAACACCGGTGCTGCTGCTCCGGACGCATGTCGACCCTTACGGCCGCCTCGGCGCCAACATATGCAGCCGCATCACAGCCCTTGCCTGACCCGAAATGGCCCCTGGTGACAACGGTGTTGGCTCAGGGCCATGTCGCGGATCGGTGGCACTTGCTGGAGAACTGCAGCGCCGCGGTTCTTGAGGCAGTAAAGCGGAACATGCCCGCACTCCGGGCTGCGGCCCAGCCCACCACCAGCGGTCCCACGGCCGTAGCGATAACCGTGGTACCCGCAGCAGACCCGGACGCGCCACCAACGTTGACGAGTGCCCAGCGGCTGCAGTACGAGGGATGGCAGCGGCGTATCCAGGTCCATGGCGAGGTGAAGCGCCTGCACGAGCAAGGTGTTACCGTCCGCCAGATTGCCCGCGAATTTGCGCTGTCGCGCAAAACGGTGCGGCGCTGGATGCGTGGTTAGCACCCCGAGCTGCACCGGCCACGGATACACTCGCTCGATCCGTGGCGAGCGGTGCTGGAGCGACGCTGGGCAGAGGGCTGCCGCAACAGCGCCCAGCTCTGGCGGGAGCTGCGCGATGCCGGCTTTGCAGGCGGGATGCACGTCGTCACGGAGTGGACCAGCCGCCAGCCGCTGGCGGCGCCGGAGCAACAGCCTGGACCAGCGTCAACCTCGGCCGTGCAGCCCCCAACTCGGGCTGCCGCCTATCCGGCGCGGCGGGTGGCTCGAATGCTGATGGCTGACCTGGCGGTGCTTGCCGAGCCGGACCGCGACTATGTCGAACGGCTGCTGGCGCTGTCGCCGGCGCTGGCCATGGTTCGTTATCTCGCCCAGCGTTTTGGTGCCATGGTCCGCGCACACGTTGCAGATGCGCTCAACCCTTGGCTGACCGAGGCTGAGAATAGCGAGTTGCGTGGTTTCGCCGCCGGCCTGCGTCAGGACAAGCAGGCCGTTCGCGCAGCCCTGTTGCTGCCCTGGAGCAGCGGCCAGGTCGAGGGACAGGTCACTCGCTTGAAGCTGGTCAAACGCCAGGGATACGGACGCGCAAAGCTCGACCTGCTCAGAACACGTATGATCCAGGTCGCATGACAATGACCTGCACCGAGGTTGTGGATGAGCCGATGTTCCACGCCGATCTACAGCCACCAGCATCTGCGCCGTGCTGCTGGTGGAAGCCTGCAATACCGGCTTTGAGCCGCTGACCCGGTGGGACATCCCGGCGCTGGGCCGCTCGCGGCTGAGCTAGGTGCGACAGAACTATGTGCGGGCTGAAACGCTCAACCGCGGCGAGGGCCGCCATCAGCTCGCTCGCACCGTGTTCCACGGCGAGCGCGGCGAGCTGCGGCAGCGCTACCGGGAAGGCCAGGAGGACCAGCTTGGGGCCTTGGGCCTGGTGGTGAACGTCATCGTGCTGTGGAACACGATCTACATGGACG
>CAXTJW010000067.1:0-13811 GCA_964244305.1 uncultured Acetobacteraceae bacterium | reverse complement strand
ATCAAGGAGAACCTCGACGCCTATGATCGCACGGCGTTGCTGGCCGGGATTACCGTCAACCGCGTCTATTCCAAGATTTGGACCGTAAGTGCGGGCCTGCAGGCGCAAGAGTCGTTCATTACGCAGGAGGGGGTTAGGCGCAGCTACACGCTGGCGGCGCTGCCGCTCGGGGTGCGCTACGACTCGACGGGACCGGAAGGGCTGTTCGAGCCGACGCACGGGATCAAGGCGGCGCTGACGGTGACGCCGACGCATGAGCTGACGGGCCAGGGGTCCACGTTCACCATCCTGCAGGGGCAGGCGTCGACCTATATCAATCTCGCGACGCCGGGCCGGAGCGTGGTGGCGCTGCGCGGGCTGGTCGGCAGCGTGCAGGGGGCGAGCACCTTCGATTTGCCGCCGGACGAGCGGTTCTATGCCGGTGGAGGTGGGACGGTGCGGGGCTACAAGTATCAGTCGATCGGGCCGAAATTCGCCGATAACCGGCCCGTCGGCGGCACGGCGCTCGTTGCCGGCACCGTCGAGTTCCGGCAGCGCTTCGGCGAGAGCTTCGGCGCGGCGGTGTTCGTGGACGCCGGGCAGGTCAGCGCCTCCAGCGCCCCATTCGGCGGCGCGTTGCGGGCGGGGGCCGGGGTGGGCGGGCGCTACTACACGCCGATCGGGCCGATCCGGCTGGATGTCGCGGTCCCCCTGAACAAACTGCGCAGCGACGACACGTTCGAGCTGTATATCGGCATCGGGCAGGCATTCTGATGCGCCGGGCGCGCCGCATCCTGCTTTGGTTCGTGGGCGCGCTGCTGGCGCTGCCGGTGGTCGTCGTGGCCGTGGTGTTCATCGGCCTGAACATCGGGCCGGGCCGCATCCTGGCGGAGCAGATGATCGGTCGCCTGACCGGAGGCACGGTGATCGTGGACCGGCTATCCGGCCGGTTCCCCGACGCGCTGCGGGTCTACCATCTTGAGGTGCGGGACGCCCAGGGCGCTTGGCTGATTGCCGACGACGTGCGGCTGGACTGGTCGCCGACCCGGCTGCTGCGGCGCACCGCCCAGGTCGGACTGCTCGAGGCCGCGCGGCTCCAAGTGCCCCGGCTGCCAGCGTCGAGCCCGGCCGAGCCAGCCCCGGCCAAGCCAAGCGAGCCATTCACCCTGCCGGTGCGGGTCATCGCGCAGCGCGTCCACGTCGCGCGCGCCGAGCTGGGCCCGGGTGTGCTGGGCGCCGCCGCCGCGCTATCGCTCGATGGCAGCGCGGATGTCGCGTCGCTGCAGGACGGCAGCGTGGACCTCGCTTTGCAGCGGCTGGATGCGGCCGGGAGCTACAAGGCTGCTGTCCGCCTCGAACCGGCGCATGTCACGGCGACGCTCGACGCCGCCGAGCCGGATGGCGGGCTGATCGCAACTGCGGCGACGCTGCCGGGCCTGGGGCCGATCACGATCAAGGCCGGGCTCGACGGGCCGAGGAATGCCGCCGCGACCGATCTCGCTTTGACCGCCGGGCCATTGCAGGCCGGTGCGAAGGGCACGGTCGATCTGGATGGGTCGGCCGCCGACCTCGACGTGTCCGCGTCCGCGCCGGCGATGACGCCGCGGCCGGACGTGGCGTGGCAGGGCATCACGCTGCAGGCCCATGTGCACGGCCCGTTCGCCAAACCGGACGCCACCGGGCAGTTGCGGGTCGACGGCCTTGCCGCGGCGGGCGCCGCGGTGGGGCGGCTCGTTGCGGACGTCAACGGAAATGCCGGGCGGATCGGGCTGCATGCGACGGCCGAGGGCGTGCGCCTGCCGGGGCCGAACCCGGCGTTGCTGGCGTCGGCGCCCATCGTGGTGGATGCCGACGCGCATCTGGACGATCCAGCGCGGCCCGTGGCCTTCGCGCTGGCGCATCCGCTGCTGTCCATCAAGGGCGACGCGCGGACCGGCGGCGACATCGCGGCCACCGCGGATGTGGTGGCGCCGGACCTCGCGCCGTTCGCCGCGATGGGCGGGGTCGACCTGCACGGCAGCACGGCGCTGCATCTGCAGGCGGGCGTCGCGGGCGGCGTGACCCGGGTCGACGTGGACGGCAAGGTCGCGGTGACCGGCGGCCTGGCGCCGGTGCCGGGGCTGATCGGCGACGCGACGCTGGGCGTCTCGGCGCAGGTCGCCGGCGCCGACATCATGCTGTCGCGGCTGGAGGTCGCGGGCAAGGCGCTGCGCTTGTCGGCCCAGGGCAGCAGCAAGGACGGCGCGCTGGACGCCACCTACCGGCTCGGGCTCGGTGACCTGGCGGTGCTCGCACCTACGCTGTCCGGGGCGCTCGAGGCGGATGGGCATGTGAGGGGGCCGATGACCTCGCTGTCGCTCGATACGACGATCAAGGGCGAGGTCGGCGCGCCGAACGTGCCGCAGGGTCCCGTGACGGTGAGGTTGGCGCTGCAGGGATTGCCGGACGCGCCGACCGGGACGGTGCTGGCGGAGGGCACGCTGTCGGGTGCGCCGCTCGCGTTGTCCGTCAACGCGCGGCGCGAGGCGGACGGCGCGCTGAACGCCACGATCGAGCGCGCGGACTGGCGCAGCCTGCACGCCGAGGGCGCGCTGACCCTGCCGCCCGGCGCCAAGCTGCCGCTCGGGCAGGTCGACCTGCGCATGACGGAGCTGGGCGACCTGCGCCCGTTCATCGGCCGGCCGCTGTCCGGCAGCGTGACGGCGAAGGCGAACCTGGACGCTCACGAGGCGACGCTGGACGTCGAGGCCCGCAACGCCGGCCTGCCCGGCAGCCGCGTGGGCCATGCGGTGCTGACGGCCCGGGTGGCCGAGCCGACGACCGAGCCGGTGGTCAATGCCCAGCTTACGGCCGACGGGATCGACGCCGGGGGCGCAAAGGGATCGGCCAAGGTGGACGTGTCGGGACCGCAGGCCGCGTTGGCCGTGCGCACCACGGCGGCGCTGCAAATCAGCGGGACCGACGCGCAGATCTCGGGCGCTGCGCTGGTGAACGCGCCGGGCAAGCTCGTACAGCTCAATGCGCTGCAGGTCGCGGCGAAGGGCGAGACGGTGCGGCTGCTGGCACCGGCGCAGATTCGCCTGGCCGATGGCGTCGCGGTCGACCGGCTGCGGATCGGCGTGCGGGAGGCGGTGCTGGACCTGGCCGGCCGGCTGTCGCCCACGCTCGACCTCACGGCCACGCTGAACGCGCCGGCGGATTTGGCGCGGCTGGCCTCGCCGGAGCTGGCCGCGGATGGCGCGATCGCGGTGGACGCCCGGCTCACCGGCACGCCTGCGCAGCCGGCGGGCACGATCAAGGTGACGGCGACCGGCGTTCGGCTGCGGTCCGGCCCGGGCCGGTCGGTGCCCCCGGCGAACCTCAATGCGACGGCGCAGTTGGCCGGGGGCGCCGCCCGGATCGACGCGCGGCTGTCGGCCGGCCCGGCGCTGCAGCTTGCGGTCAATGGGCAGGCGCCGCTCGGGGCCGGGGCGCTGGAGTTGCGGACGACCGGCGCGCTCGACCTCGTGCTGCTTGACCCGGTGCTGACCGCGAGCGGGCGGCGGATGCGGGGCCGGGTGAACCTCGATGCGCAGGTGGCGGGGACCGCGGCCGCGCCCCGCATCAGCGGCACGGCGCAGCTCGCGGGGGGTGACCTGCAGGACTTTACCCAAGGCGTGCACATCACCGACATGGTCGCGAACCTGCGGGCGGACGGCGATACGGTTCGGATCGTGAGCCTGACTGGCAAGGCCGGGCCGGGCACGATCGCCGTTGGCGGCAGCGTCGGAGTGCTGGCGCCGGGCTTGCCGGTCGACCTCACGATCACGATGCGCAACGCGCGGCCGCTGGCGTCCGACCGGCTGACGGCCGACCTCGACGCCGACCTTACCGTGCGCGGTCAGGCTGCGGGGGCATTGCAGGCGGGTGGAAGCGTGCTGATACGGCGCGCCGCGATCGGCATACCGGAGCGCCTGCCCGCCACGGTCGCCGTGCTGGACGTGCGGCGCCCGGGCGATCGCCCGCCCGCACCGCCGGGCGAGGGCGGGTCGGCGATCGGCCTCGACCTCGACGTCAAGGCGCCGCGGGCGATCTTCGTACGCGGCCGCGGGCTGGATGCGGAGCTCGGCGGTGAGTTGAAGGTGCAGGGGTCGAGCACGGCGCCGCAGGTCAGCGGCAAGTTCGAGATGCGGCGCGGCGTCATCAGCGTGGCGGGCACGACGCTGACGTTCACGCGCGGGAATGTCGGTTTCGACGGCACTGGGGTCACGGGCAAGATCGACCCGACGCTCGACTTCGCGGCCGACAGCACGACGGGGTCCGTGACGGCGACGCTCGGGATCGGCGGCTACGCCAGCGCGCCGAAGATCACGCTGTCGAGCGTGCCGGAGCTGCCGCAGGACGAGGTGCTGGCCTATTTGCTGTTCAAGCGCAGCGCCAAGGATTTGGGGCCGTTCCAGTTGGCGGAGATCGCCGCTTCGTTGGCGAGCCTGACGGGCGTGGGCGGCGGCGGGAGCAATCCGCTGGAGACGGTGCGGAAGGGGCTGGGGTTGGACCGGCTGTCGGTTGGCGGCGGTGCGTCGGGGTCTGCGCCGTCGGTGGAGGCCGGGCGGTATGTGGCGAACGGGGTGTATGTGGGCGCAAAACAGGGCACGACGGGCTCGCAGACGCAGGCGACGGTGCAGATCGATATCACGAAGGGGCTGAAGGCGGAGACGGATGTGGGGACGGGGCAGGGGGGGAACTCGGTTGGGCTTACTTACCAGTTTGAGTATTGAGGACGATGTCAAGTCAGAATAATCTTATTGCAGGTGCGTCGCTTTTCGCCATGACTACGATTACTGATTGCCTGCTAAGACTGGTGCGTCGCTTTGAGGAGGCGCCATGCCCACGATCCTTCGAACGGAGGGATACCGGTTCTTTTTCTTCAGCCTGGATCGAAACGAGCCGCCGCACGTCCATGTGGAATACGGAGACAAGCTGGCTAAGTACTGGCTAAATCCGGTAGAGCTTGCGCGGTCCGAGGGTTTCCGTGCCCACGAGTTGAACCATGTGCGGGCGCTGGTGATTGCACACCGGGTCGCGTTCAAGAGGAAATGGGATGAGCACTTCAATCGGGAGACCGGTGACAATTGATCCGGATCCGACCG
Organism: uncultured Acetobacteraceae bacterium; assembly: GCA_964244305.1. Lineage (GTDB taxonomy): Bacteria > Pseudomonadota > Alphaproteobacteria > Acetobacterales > Acetobacteraceae > CAHJXG01. Next base: position 8,703 of record CAXTJW010000067.1, on the reverse strand, counting down.
CCGTCGAGGCCGAGGTATCCGACGATGCTTTGCGCATTGTGCTATCTGACGGGCGTGAGTTGTCGGCACCCCTGGCCTGGTTCCCGAGGTTGCGGGACGCGACGCCTGAGCATCGGCAAAATTGGCGCTTAATCGGTCGTGGTCATGGGCTTCATTGGCCGGACTTGGATGAGGATGTCTCCGTCCGCGCCTTGCTTGGGCAGACCACGTGATACAGGTCGAGACAAGAGATTGCGATTGCCGCACTGACGCTAGTTCCAGCAGCCGTCTGGGGTGTCATCAGCCTTCGAGACTCTAATAAACGCTGAGATGGTCTGCAGACCGTATGCTGATGTTTGCTTTGGCTGGATCGATCTCTCGGATTCTGGCGTGCGGGCCTTGACCTTCCTGCAAAGCGACACGACTGCGCAGCTTCCAACGATTGCAGCTCGACTGCATGATCTAATTCAGAAATTGACGATCAAACCGGGATCATGTTTTTGCACATACAGAGACGTAAAACGGCCTGCTTCAATGAAGCTGCGCGTACGGGTCAGACCCACAAACCAACGCGACCCGCCATGACCACGCGCAAGCTAGCTCATCTCGCCCTCTGCCTAGCTGCCCTATTCGGCCCGCCTGCACACGCGCAGATCTCCAACGACGCCGTCCGCATCGGCGTATTAACGGACGAAACTGGGCCCTATGCCGACAGCGCCGGTTCCGGGTCGGTGCTCGCCGCGCGCATGGCGGCCGCGGACTTCGGCGGCACCGTGCGCGGCAAGCCGATCGAGATCGTGCACGCCGATACCCAGAACAAACCCGACGTCGCCAGCGCCATCGCCCGCCGCTGGTTCGACGCTGACGGCGTGGACGCCATCATCGACCTGCCGGTCACCCCCATCGCGCTCGCGGTCCAGGACATCGCCAAGCAAAAAAGCCGCACCGTCATGATCACCGCCTCGGCCGCCAGCGAGTTCACCTCCAAGTTCTGCAGCCCCGTCAGCACGCATTGGGCGGACGACACCCATGCGCTCACCGCCGGCACTGCCCGCGCATTGCTCGCCGCCGGCGGCGACACCTGGTTCTTCATCACCGTCGACCAGGCGTTCGGCCTCGCGCTGGAGCGTGACGCGACGGCGATCGTGAAGGACGGCGGCGGACGCGTGCTGGGCACGGTCCGGCACCCGATCGGCGACGCCGACTATTCGTCCCTGCTGCTGCAGGCGCAGGCGTCGGGCGCCAAGGTGATCGCCCTGGCGAGCGTGGGCAACGACTTGGTGAACCTACTGAAACAGGCCAACGAGTTCGGGCTGCGCAACAGCGGCAAGCAGACCCTGGCCGGGTTCCTGACCTATATCCAAGACATCCACTCGCTGGGCCTGCCGGCGGTGCAGGGCTATACCTTCACCGAAGGGTTCTATTGGGACCAAAGCGACGCCGCCCGCGCCTTTGCCCGGCGCTTCTTCAACGCGCAGAAAGCCATGCCGAGCAAGAATCATGCGGAAATCTACACCGCCATCACCCACTACCTCCACGCGGTCGACGCGGCAGGGACCGACGAGGCCGTGGCCGTGAACCGCGCCATGCGCGAGCGTCCGCTGGACTATTTCGGCAAGCCCGCCACGGTCCGCAGCGATGGCCGGATGCTGTATGACCTGACGCTGTGGCGCGTGAAGGCCCCGGCGGAGAGCAAGGAACCGTGGGATTATTATGCGCCGGTCCGCACCATCCCGGCAGCGGAGGCGTTCCTGCCCCTGAACAAAGAGGCCTGCGGCGGATGATCTCATGAAGCGCACGACGATTTGGACCCTCGCCGCGCTGCTGCTTCCGGCGGCGGCGATGGCGCAGAACCCGCATGCGCCGCCTGCCGCCGCCCCGCCTGCTGCTGACCGCGACGCGGCGCCGCGGCCGGCACCGGAGCAGGGCGCGGACAAGACCACGTCGCACACCCTGGCGCTCCCCGGCCGCACGCTGGCGTTCAACGCGACCGTCAGCACCATCCGCCTGGCCAACCAGCAGGGCGCGCCGCAGGCCGACGTGGTGGTGACCGCGTTCCAGCTCGCCAACACGGCCCCCGGCAGCCGTCCCGTCACCTTCGCGGTCAATGGCGGCCCCGGCGCATCGTCGGCGTGGCTGAACCTGGGCGCCATCGGGCCATGGCGGGTGCCGCTCGGTGCCGGCAGCAGCCCAAGCGAGCGCCCGGCGCTGGTGGACAACACCGAGACTTGGCTCGACTTCACCGACCTCGTGTTCATCGACCCCGTCACCACCGGCTACAGCCGCATCCTGGCCGGGGGCGACGACGTGCGGCGGCGCATGCTGTCGGTCGACGGCGACATCGACGAGCTCGCCACCGTGTCCCGCCGCTGGCTCGAGGCCAATAACCGGCTGCAATCGCCGAAATTCATCGTGGGCGAGAGCTATGGCGGCTTTCGCGGGCCGAAGCTGGCGCGGGCGCTGCTCGACGATCAGGGCGTGGGGGTCCGCGGCCTGGTGCTGATCTCCCCGGTGCTGGACTTCAATGGGCGGGACGGCCCGTATGACCCGATGCGCTGGGTCGGGCGGCTGCCCTCGATGGCCGCCGCCGCCCGCGGCGCGTCCGGCCGGGCCGAGATGCGCGACGTCGAGACCTACGCCGCGACCGACTACCTGCTGGACCTCGTGCGCGGCGAGCACGACCCGGCGGCGGTCGACCGCATCAGCGCCCGGGTCGTGGCATTGACCGGGCTGGACCCTACGCTGGTGCGGCGGCGCGCGGGCAAGGTCGACATCAACACTTTCGCACGCGACCGCGAGCCCGGCCGGGTCGCGAGCCCGTACGACGCCACCATCTCGGCCGCCGACCCGTTCCCGGCGGCGGCGAACGACAACTCGCCCGACGCCATCCTCGACGCGCTGCGGGGGCCGGTGACGAGCGCGATGCTGGACCTTTATGCGGGCCGGCTCGATTGGCGGCCCGGCGGTGCGCCGGCGCGGCAATACTACCTGCTGAACGAGGCCACCGCGCGCGAGTGGGATTACGGCCGCAGCAACTCCCGGCCGGAGGTGATGGGCGCGATGCGGCAGTTCCTGGCGCTCGATCCCGCGACGCATGTAATGGTGGCGCATGGGCTCACCGACCTCGTGACCCCGTATTTCTCTAGCAAGCTGCTGCTCGACCAGGTGCCGGACCAGGGCCCCGGTGAGCGGCTGCAGCTTCGGGTCTATGGCGGCGGGCATATGTTCTATAGCAGGGACGCCTCCCGTGCGGCGCTGCATAGCGATGCGGAGGCGCTGGTCCGCGCTGCGCTGGTGACAGCGGAGCCGGGCGGGCCGCCAACGCCGGGCGGAACGGGCGCGCCGGCGCTGCGCTGATCCACCGCGAAACAAGGTTTTCTGGAGTATAGCCCATGCAGATCGCCGAGCACGTCTTCATCGTCACCGGCGGCGCGTCCGGCCTGGGCGCGGCCACGGCCCGCATGATCGTGGCGGCCGGCGGCCGGGTGGTGATCGCCGACATGAACCGCGCCGCCGGGGAGGCGATAGCGCAGGAATTGGGCAGCGCCGCCCGCTTCGTGGCGGCGGACATCACCGACGAGGCCTCGGCGCAGGCGGTGGTGGCCGAGGCGGAGGCGGCGTTCGGCGGGCTGCACGGTCTGGCGAATTGCGCCGGCATCGCGATCGGGGAGAAGGTGTTGGGCCGCGACGGGCCGCACGCGCTGGCGTCGTTTGCACGGGTCGTTGCGGTAAACCTGGTCGGCACGTTCAACATGATCCGGCTGGCGGCGGCGGCGATGGCCAAGGGCGCGCCCGGCGCCGACGGCGAGCGAGGGGTGATCGTCAACACCGCGTCGATCGCCGCGTTCGACGGCCAGATCGGCCAGGCGGCCTATGCGGCGTCGAAGGCCGGCGTGGCGGGCCTGACGTTGCCGATTGCGCGCGAGCTGGCGCGGAGCGGCATCCGGGTCGTGACCATTGCGCCCGGCCTGTTCGCCACGCCGATGATGGCCGGGTTGCCGGAGGACGTGCAGGCGAGCCTGGGCAGCTCGGTGCCGTTCCCGTCGCGGCTCGGCCGGCCGGAGGAGTTCGCGGCGATGGTGCGGGCGGTGTGCGAGAATTCGATGCTGAACGGCGAGGTTATTCGCCTCGATGGGGCGTTGCGGATGGCGCCGCGTTAGTGGTTTGATCCCTTGTCAAACACTTTCACCCCGTCATCGCGAGTAGCGCTTGTGACGCGGCGATCCAGGGTTCCAGGCGCGAACGTCGGTCCACGCGGTTCTGGATTGCCACGCCGAAGCCGGCTTGCAATGACGATGCTTTGCGGGACTCAGCGCGTTCCAACCATGAACAGGCGTGGAAAGGGCAGCAGCATGCTGCCGTCGGCCAGAGCGGGGTAGGCGTCGGCGATCCGGCTGCGGTATTCAGCCAGGAAGCCGGCCTGCTCGCCGGCATCCAACGGGGCGAGGAACGGGCGTAGCCCGCTGCCCTTGAACCACTCCACCACGCCGTCTACGCCGCCGGCGAGCGGATGGTGGTAGGTCGTGCGCCAAACATCCACCCGCGCGCAATGCGGGCGCAGCAGGCCGTAATACCAACCCGGTGTTCCCATGCCGGCCCGCATGCCAACAGCCGCCGCGAGCTTAGCCGCCCAGGGTCCGCCAGCCGCCACGTCCCGCATGATCCGGTGCGCCGGCTCGTCCAAATTGTCCGGCATCTGCACCGCAAGGCTGCCGCCCGGCGCCAGCTTCGCGGCCAAGCGCGGCAGCAGGCCCGCATGATCCGGCAGCCATTGCAGCACGGCGTTGGCCAGGATCGCGTCGAACGGCCCCGCCGCGTCCCATGTTGCAATATCCGTCACCTCGAACCGCAGTTGCGGCAGCCGCGCCCGCGCCGCTGCGATCATGTCGGCGGAGCTGTCGAGTCCGGTCACCTCCGCATCGGGAAATCGCTGCAGCAGCAATTCTGTGGAGTTGCCGGGTCCGCAGCCGAGATCGACGGCCGCCGCCGCAGCTTGACCCGGCACCGCCGCCAGCAGGTCGCGCACCGGCCGCGTACGTTCGTCCTCAAACACGCTGTACTGCTTGGCGGACCAGGCTACCATGTCGCTCCCCTATGTCGCCGTCAGCGTTTTCCGGACCGCCGCGGCATGCGCCAAGGCGCGGTCGACCCACGGCCCCGCCGCCGCGACGGCCGGGCCGAGATCGAACGCGGCGGCAAGTCCGGCATCCCGCAGCCCCCCGTCGCGGGCGAGCACGGCCTCCAGCGTGTCGCCAGTGCGGCGCACCTCGTCTGCCGCCTGCTCGATCCTTGCATGCGCGGCCTCCCGCCCGAGCCGCGGGCTCAGCCGGGCCGCCGCCGCGTCGGCGAACAGCAGGCCGCGGGTCTGGTCGATGTTGGCGCGCATGCGTGCGGCGTCGACGACCAGGCCCTGGGCCAGCGACGCCGCCTCGTGCAGCGCCCCGGACGCCAGGCCGAACAGGCTCGGCAGCGCGTGCCACTCGGCGTGCCATAATCCCACCGGGCGCTCGTGCGCGCTGGCCATGGCGTCGAGCAGGATCGCGGCAAGGCCCTTCGCGGCGGAGGCGGCGGCGAGGATGACGGTGCAGGACACCGGATTGCGCTTGTGCGGCATGGCCGACGAACCGCCGCGGCCCGGCACCCAGGGCTCGGCGACCTCGGCGACCTCGGTCGAGGCGAGGTTGGCGACGTCGGTCGCCATCTTGGCCAGCGCGCCCATCAGGGCCGCGAGCCAGGCGCCCGCCTCGGCCATGCCCGCCCGGCGCGTGTGCCAGGCGATCGGCGCTGTGCCGAGGCCAAGCGCTTCGGCGAACCCGTCCGCGACCGCCGGGCCATGCTCGCCGAGGCCCGCGAGGGTGCCGACGGGCCCGCCCAGCGACGCCACCAGCAGCCTTTGCCGCAGCCCGGGCAGGCGCTCCGACAGGTCCGCGACGCCAGCAAGCCACACCGCGACCTTAAAGCCGAACGTCAGCGGCGCTGCGTGCTGCCCGTAGGTGCGGCCGACGCAAGGGGTTGCCCGGTGCTCCGCCGCGAGGCCGGCCAAACCGTCCATGACCATGCCGAGCCCGGCCGTGACCAACGCCAGCGCAGCCCGCATCTGCAGCACGAGCGCCGTATCCAGGATGTCCTGCGTCGTCGCGCCCTTGTGGAACGACCGCTCCAGCTCCTTAGGAAGCCGGGCCTGCACGGCGCGGACGAAGGGGATGGTGGGCACGCCGGACAGCGCGGTGCCCTCGCCGATCGCCGCAACGTCGAGGCTTTCGGCCCGGATCGCCTCGATCGCCAGCGCCAGCGTGTCGGGCACCAGGCCGAGCCGCGCCTGCACCCGGGCCAGCGCGGCCTCCGCCTCGAGCATCGCCGACAGCCGCGCATGGTCGGAGAACGCCGCGCGCATGGCCGCCGTCGCGAACAGCGGGCCGAGCAGTGCGGAGTCCAGGGCGGAAAACGTCATTCAGCGTGGCCCTCGCCTGCCTCCGAACTCGAAGCCCCCAGGCAAACACGGCGTGGGCGGACGGGTCAATCCGCGCCTACACACGGCCCCGCAGGCGCAGCCAGGCCAGCGCCGCCGCGTCCACCGGCATGGCGGGCAGCTCGCGCAGGCGCCAGTACCAACGCTTGTGCAGGCTGACGGAATTCGGGCGCAAAATCGGCGGGCAGACCCGGGCGCGCAGCCCGGCGAGCCGCAGCAACAGCACGCAGCGCGGCAGATGATAGGCCGAGCTGGCGGCATACACCGGCCCGACGTGACCGCGCAGCAGCTTGGCGCAGGCGCGGACGGAGGAGAGAGTGTTGGTTCCGGTCGGCTCGATCCTGATCCGGCCAGGGGCCACGCCGCGGTCGCGCAGCAGGGCGGCCATGACCTCTGCCTCGGCCGGGCCGTAACGGCCGACGCCGCCGGTCGGCATATAGGCGGCGTCGGGCAGCCGCTCGCCCAGGCGGTGGGCGGCGCGAACGCGGTCCAGCAGCGCGTCGCTGGGCTGGCCATCGGGGCGCACCGCCGCGCCGAAGATGATGATGACCGGTGCCATGATGACGGGCGTTACGGGGGCGCTGCGAGCAGGATGCGGTTGACGCTCGACAGCGCGTCGTAGGTCTGCCGCCATGCGCGGGCGAATGCCGCGGCATCCGTGCCCCGCGCCCGTATTGCCGCCGCGATGTCAGCCACGGTGCGGACGCCGTCGATCTGGCCCAGGATTGCAGCCGCCAACGGCGGCAGCGGCAGTGGGACACGCAGGCCATCGAACAGGAACGGCAATGTGCCGTCGCCGCGGATATTGCGGGCGAGCTCGGCCGCCGGCGTCTCGCGCGCCACCGGGATGGCGTCCTCGCGCATGGGATCGGGCGCTGGCCTAGCCTCGGCGGCGCGGACGCAATAGGCGACGTGCGTGCTCATGTTCCCCGTCAGCGCCTCGGCGAGGCCGGCGCGGGCGGCCGGACCAAGTGCCGTGATGCGGGCGCGCAGTCTGGGATCCGGAAGATAGACCGCGGGATCGTAGCGCAGCGGCTCCATCAGCGCCGTCGCCTGCAGCCCCGCGCCGTCCAGCAGGGCCAGGAACTCCGGCGCGGTATACGCGCGGTCGCGCGGGTTCAGCAGCAGGTCGTACAGCCCGGCGTCGCCGCCCTCGATGTGGTCGCCGAAATAGCCGTTGCGCCGCAGCCAGGCCGTCTCGGGCAGATGGCGCATGACCCGGCGCGCCACGTCCAGGCGGGCGGGCGGCGCGTCGTCCTCGGGCGCCAACGAGCGTAGCGCGTCCTGCAGCATATAGACGCCGGTTCGCCCGTGCGGCGCATAGACCATAAGCCCGAGCCCGCCCCCCGGCGCGAGCACGGACAGCAGCGCCCGCAGGCCCGCCGCCGGGTCCGGTAGGTGGTGCAGCACACCGCAGCAGTCGATGTAGTCGAACGGCCCCAGGCCCGACGTCGCGAGGTCCAGCAACGATCCCGTGTGCCAGTCGAGGCTCAGCCCGCGCGCCGCCGCCCGCGCCTGCGCCACCCCGTGCGCAGCGGTGGAGCGGTCCAGGTAGGCGACGCGGCCCGGCCGTCCGGCGGTCGCCAACTGCTGCGCCAGCATGATCGCGCCGTCCCCGGTGCCGCCGCCGGCCACCAGCGCGCGCAGCGGTTGCGACGCCGGGCGCGCCGCCTGGAACACCCAATGGTCGATCTCGCGCAGATGGCTCGGGCTGCCGACGATCAGGCGCTTCGCCTCGTCGCGCGGGTCCCGCTTCGGATAGGGGAAGAGCTCGTACTGCGATGCCAGCCTGGCGTCGGTCGTGTCCGCGATTGCATCCGTCATGCCGAACACCTATCCCGCGGCAATGCATTCTTCCAAGACCCCGGCTTCCACGAGCCCGGCTTCCAGGGCGCGGACCCACCACGCGCGCGGCTATTTCGGCATCGGAGCGGAGGGGGTGTCGAAGTCCGCCAACATGGGCGCCCTGCTGCGCACCGCGCATGCATTCGGCGCGGCATTCTGCTTCACCATCGGCGGCGGGTGGGACGCGCGCGCCGGTCGTATGGCCGACACTGCGGACACGCCGTCGCACGTGCCGCTCTGGCGCTTTGCCGATCCGGCCGCTCTCCAGCTGCCGCGGGAATGCGCGTTGGTGGGCATAGAGCTGCTGGACGACGCCGTCGACCTGCCGTCGTTCCGGCATCCGCTGAATGCCGCGTATGTGCTGGGTCCCGAGCGGTCGGGCCTGTCGGCGCCGCTGCGGGCGCAATGCC